>PXAW01000168.1 GCA_003567055.1 Hyphomicrobiales bacterium | reverse complement strand
GGGCAAGGGCATGCAGTCCAACCCCAACGAGAAGATCGCGCCATCGGGCGCCCTCAATGCCGAGGGTCACAAGCCGGTCCTGAGCCGCTCGCGCGGTGTGCGCGTCAGCGACAAGGGTTGAGGGGCGGGGAATGGTGCCGGTTGTCAGACTCGAACTGACGACCTACCGCTTACAAGGCGGTTGCTCTACCAACTGAGCTAAACCGGCATCGTGCAAGCCATTACCCCGTTTTCGCCCCCGGATGCAAGAATTCCGGTGAGCGCTTTCGGTCGGCACCCGGGGGCGCGCCGAAGCCGTTCGGGGCGGCGCTTCCCGTTTCCGGGATATACGACCCCGGATTGTTCTGCCGCATCGGGCAAGCCGATGCAGATTCGTGCTGACGGGAGCCTTGCGGGCGTTTAGACTTCGTTAACCACAATGCAGGAATCCGGGGATCGAAGAATGAATGCCATGTCCCTCGCACCGATCAGCCGCAGCGTGATTCGCAGCCTGACACGCCCGACCGTCTGCGCCGCCGCACTGCTCGCCCTCGCGGTCGTCGCCACGCCGGCTCTGGCGGATTCGACCAGGATCACGGTCGTGACCGGCGTGCAGGCGAATCAACCGGAGCTTGCCGGAATCCGCAGCGATCAGACGATTCGCATCGTCATCGCCGATCGCGTGCAGCTCGGCATTCGCCGGCCACCCGTCGCGGAGCCCGTGCTCTATGTGATCGAGGGTGATGACGCCGTGCGTGCCGTGCGCTGAATCCGGGCTGCCCGGCTCCCGGGCGCCGCGCTCAGGCGATGATGTCGGGATTGAGCTGATCTTCGAGATCGATGATCCGGTCGCGCAGGACCAGCTTGCGCTTCTTCAGCCTTTGAAGCTGCAACTTGTCGCTGGTGCTCATCGTCTCGAGCGCGTCGATCGCCGAATCGAGATCCCGGTGCTCCTGGCGCAGACGCGCCAGTTCGCGGCGCAGCACCCGCTCCTCGTCACGGGGACCACCGAATGCGACGATGTTGTCGGCGACCAGATTGTCGACATTATCGTTTCCGCAATCTTGTGCATTGCGGGAAGTTTCTTCTTCGCCGACCATATTCGCTCCGCGACGCGCCACATGTTTTTCGTCGCGCACAGTAAGCCTTTCCAAAGCAGGCGTCCAGTCCGCAGAATTCGGCAAATCGATCAAATGTGAACGATGCGATTATCTTTGAATCGCCATGTTTCGTGTGACACTATGATGACGTCGGCACGAACGAATGGAGGACCCGCATGTCGCTGCAGAGCCATCTCGTGGAGTTGGAGAAAAAGCACCAGGCATTGGAGAAGGCGCTTCACGAAGCCCAGATCCGCCCCTCTTCGGATGACCGCGAAGTCGCCGAACTCAAACGCAGGAAGCTCCAGCTCAGAGATGAGATCTCGCGCCTGCAACAGGCCAAAGGCAAGGCCACCGTTCACTGATATTGCGTCATGACCGGTCCCGTCGCGCCTGACGGGCTTCACCGCCGCGTCCGCTCGCAGATGCGGCGGTTTCGTTTCACGGTATCATGCCGTCAGGCGGATCCCGGCTGACGATGAAGCCGACCCGCCGAATGATGCTTCACAGCGCCCGCCCCGGCTGCTTCGGCGCGCGCTAAGGCGATGCGCGCCAAGGCGACGCGCACTACGGCGACGCGCGATCCGGCGATGCGCGATCCGAGGCATCGGCCCGTCAGGCATGGCCCGCCGAGGAAGACAACAGCCCCGGATCAATGCCCAGAAGGCGCAGCGCGCGCTCGTATTTGTCATTCGCGACATGGCTGAAGACGACATCCGGATCCGCCGGGCAGTTCAACCATCCATTGCGCTGAATCTCGTTCTCCAGCTGGCCCGCACTCCACCCGGCATAGCCGAGCGCCAGCAGGGCGTTGCGCGGCCCCTGGCCCCGGGCGATGGCGCGCAGGATGTCGACCGTGGATGTCAGGCAGATATTGCGGTCGGCTGCGCGGGAGGATTGCGCCACCCGGTAATCGGGGGAATGCAGCACGAATCCGCGGCTGGTCTCGACGGGCCCGCCCATCAGGACAGGGATGCGATCGAGCGCATCGGGGAGACGAATCGCATCATCATCCCCAATGATCTCCAGTTGTACCAGCAGGTCGGGCAGCCGCAGATCGGATGCCGGCTTGTTGACGACGATACCCATCGCGCCCCGGGCCGAATGCTCGCAGATATAGATCACGGCGCGCATGAAACGCTCATCCGTCATGCCGGGCATGGCGATGAGCAGATGCCCTTCGAGATTGTCGAATGCGCTGACCCGGTCCTTGCCCATGGTGACACGATCCTCTCCACACAGCCCAGAATCGCGAAACCGGGTGCCGATGTCCATCGATTTGTGATCCCCGGTCACGCATCCTTGAGCGCGGCGGGCTTGGAGGCGGGGCCGGAGAAGGTTACCTCTGGGTCGGGATGATCGGGTTGCGCGCTGCGTCGCGGCCGGCGCCAGAGCGGGAGGAATATCCGGATGACGGTTGCGCGACACGGTGAGTTCGTCGGTGGCAAGGTGAGGCGCGCGGCACGACGCGGCCTTTCCAGCCTGTCGCATGCCTATGTGGCGGCATTGTCGGCGATTCTCCTTCTACCGCTCTCGGCGGGCATGGCAGGGCCGGCAATGGCGCAGGAATCGGCCTGGGATGAGGGCCACGCGTCCCGCGCGCGGCTCATCGCCGGGGCCGGCGACGGGACACAGATGCTCGCCGGTATCGAGATCGAACTCGCTGAGGGCTACAAGACCTATTGGCGCCACGCCGGTGATTCGGGCCTGCCGCCGGAGATCGACTGGTCCGGCTCGCGGAATGTCGCGGATATCACGCTCGACTTCCCCGCTCCCGGACGCTTCAGGGATGCGAGCGGCACCTTCTTCGGGTATCAGGATGCGGTCATCCTGCCGCTGACCGTCACGCCCTTCGACGCCGCAGAGCCGGTGATGCTGAGCGTCAGTCTGAGCTACGGCGTGTGCAAGGATGTCTGCATTCCCGCCTTCGCCGATTTCGAACTGACCATTCCCGCCTCACAGAGCGGCAGCCATGCGCCGCGCCTCGCCCGCGCGCTGAACGAGGTGCCGCGTCGCGTCGCAACGGGTGAGCCCTATGCCGGCCTCGCCTTCCATGACCACGCCGTGACCGATGACGGCAGGCTCGCGATCGCCGTTGATGCCCCGCCCGATGCCCTGCTGATGGCGGAAGGCCCGGATTACCACTGGTTCCTCGATCCGGATGAGGCGCCCCGGGCCGATGCGTCGGGCCGGCAGGTCTTCGCTGTCGATTTCGCCGAAACCCCGCGCGAAATCACCGGTGCACAGCCGTTCCGCTTCACGCTGGTCGGGGGCGGCGCGGCCATCGAGACGCTGATCGAGATCCCGCAGGAGGCCTTGCGCGCACTTGCCGGGCACTGACCGGCGCCCGATGGCCCTCAGGCGAGCCAGCGCTTGCGGCGCTTGTAGGTCTTGACGTTGCGGAAGGAGCGCGCACCGCTTTCCGAGATGCCGAGGTAGAATTCCTTCACGTCCTCGTTCTCGCGCAGCATCTTCGCCTCGCCGTCCATCACCACGCGCCCGGTCTCGAGAATGTAGCCGTAGGTCGCGTAGCGCAGCGCCATGTTGGTATTCTGCTCGGCCAGCAGGAAGGAGACGCCTTCCTTGGCGTTGAGATCCTGCACGATCTCGAAGATTTCCTCGACGATCTGCGGCGCCAGCCCCATCGAGGGCTCGTCGAGCAGGATCATCTTGGGCTTGCTCATCAGGGCGCGCCCGATGGCGCACATCTGCTGCTCGCCGCCGGACGTGTAGCCCGCCATGGCGGTGCGGCGCTCGCGCAGACGCGGGAAATAGTTGTAGACCTTCTCCATATCCGCCTTGATCGCGGCGGAACCGTCCTTGCGGGTGAAGGCGCCGGTGAGGAGGTTTTCCTCGATGGTCAGGTGGCCGAAGCAGTGGCGGCCTTCCAGCACCTGGATGCAGCCGCGCCGCACCAGATCATTGGGCGACAGGCGCTCGATGCGCTCGCCCTCGAATTCGATCGAGCCCTTGGTCACCTCGCCACGCTCGGCATGGAGCAGGTTGGAGATGGCCTTGAGGGTCGTGGTCTTGCCCGCGCCGTTGGCGCCGAGAATGGCGACGATGCCGCGTCGCGGCACGTTCAGCGAGACGCCCTTGAGCACCAGGATGACGTGATCATAGATCACTTCGATATTGTTGACCGACAGGATCAGGTCCTTCGTCTCCGGCTCCGGCACGGTCGGTTCGGGCGCAGTTTCGGTCGTGGCGCTCATCTCGGATCCATCCTGTAGGGGTCATCGCGATCAGGATCCGGCGGGGCGGCAGATGGCGCCCCGCCGGGGATTGTTCAGTGGCAGACGGCCTGCCTCACGGGCATTCTTCCGTCCGCTCGGGCCAGCCGGCATCAGCCGCCGCATAGGAGCGCGCCGCCTCTTCGATCAGGGGCCGCACGAATTCCGTCATCGGCGACATCCAGTCGGTGCCCTGGGTCCAGGCCTCGCCGTCCCATTGCGCGACATAGACGTCATTATGGCCGCTATGGTCTTCGCAGGTGATCGCGAGCGGGGCCATGAAACCCTCCATGCCCATCTCCGCGACGCGCTCCTGGGTGATGTTCATCGCCTCGAGGCCGAGCCGGACATCGGTGCCGTCGACGACATCCTTGCCGGTGATCTCCTGCGCCGTGCGGATCGCCTCGGCAACCAGCATCGAATTGTAGATGCCGCGATTGTAGAGGTTGTCGCCGATGCGATCACGCGGGAACTGCGAGAGACCGCGCTCGTGCACATAGGTGATGATGTCTTCCATGAAGGCATAATCGGCACCAACACCATGGAAGTTCAGCGACTTGTAGCCCGCAGCCTCGGCCCCGCCAGCGCGGGCATCCTCGTCACCGCCGGCCCACCAGACGCCGACCAGGCGATCCACGGGGAAGTTGGTGCGCACGGCTTCACGCACGGCGGTGGGGTTCATCGCACCCCAGCCCTGGAGATAGATCCAGTCCGGACGGTCACGACGGATGTTGAGCCAGACCGAAGACTGGTTCTGCATGTCCTGTGCGGGAACGGGGTAGAGCCGCACGTTGAAACCGTATTCCTCGGCAAGTGCATTGAGCACCGGAATCGGCTCACGCCCATAGGGCGCATCGAGATGCAGAAGCCCGATGGTCTTGCCCGCGAGATTCTCGAAGCCGCCCTCGACATCAGCGACATGCTTGATGAAGACGGAAGCGCCGTCCCAATAGGTCGCCGGCGGATTGAACACCCAGGGGAAGGTGGTGCCGTCAGCCGCCGCCGAAAGGCCGTAGGCCATCGAGAGCACCGGGATCTCGTCGACCGCAGCGCGCGGGATCAGCTGCAGCGTGATGCCTGTCGAATAGGGATTGACCACCACCGGATTGTTGCCGCGCACCGATTCGTAGCATTCCACGCCGCGCGTGGTGTCATAGCCCGTTTCGCATTCCTCGATGATCAGCCGCACGCCGCCGATACCGCCATCGCGCTCGTTCAGCATGGTGAGATAATCATGCATGCCGTCGGCGATCGGAATGCCGGAGCCGGCGAAAGCGCCGGTGCGATAGGTCAGAAGCGGCACATAGATGCCGTCCTGCGCCTGCGCTGCCGTCACCGCAGCGGATGCTGCGAAGACGGAAGCGGCCAGAGCGCCGATACCGTATAATCTGAGTGACATGAGCGTTCCCCTCCGAGGGTCGTGGCCGTTGACCGGCCGGTTTCCGGGTTGTTGTGACGTCTCCTTGTGAGCCGGGCCGCCCCTAATAGGGGAACGGCCAGACCCGGAGCTTCTGTTTGACGATCTGCCACAGCCGCGCGAGACCGTGCG
>PXAW01000263.1 GCA_003567055.1 Hyphomicrobiales bacterium | reverse complement strand
CTCGCGAGCGCGAGCGACAAGGCGCAGAGCCCTGTGATGCGCGCCCTCGCCGCCCGCCACGGCCTGACCATCCTCGCCCTCGACGCGGCGGCGCTCGCCGCGCAGGCGCACAACGTCACCACCCGCGAAACCCGCGTCACCCGCCTGCCCGGCGGAGCGAGCCTGTGCGAAGCGGCAGCGCTCGCCGGGGCCGCGCAAGGCGCGCCATCGGGCGAGGCGCGGCTGATCGTGCCCCGCATGATCGGCGCCGACCGGATGGCCACGGCGGCGGTCGCGCTCGCGGATTCTACGCAGAAGGACAAAACATGAGCGTGCATTTCATCGGCGCCGGACCGGGCGCGCCCGATCTCATCACCGTGCGCGGGCGCGATCTCGTGGCGCGCTGCCCGGTCTGCCTCTATGCCGGCTCGCTGGTTCCGCCCGAGATCATCGCGCTGTGTCCGCCCGATGCGCGCGTGATCAACACCGCGCCGATGGATCTCGATGCGATCGAGGCGGAATATGTCCGCGCGCATGAAGCCGGGCTCGACGTCGCGCGGCTGCATTCGGGGGATATGTCGGTCTGGAGCGCCATGGGCGAGCAGCTGCGCCGGCTGGAGGCGCGCGGCATTGCCTATACGATCACCCCGGGCGTGCCCGCCTTCTCCGCAGCCGCAGCGGCTCTGGGGCGCGAATTCACCCTGCCGGAAGTCGCCCAGAGCCTCGTCCTGACCCGCACTTCCGGGCGCGCCTCGGCCATGCCGGAGGCCGAGAAGCTCGAAGCCTTCGCCGCCACCGGCGCGACGCTCGCCATCCATCTCTCGATCCATGTGCTCGACGACGTGGTCGAGCGCCTGATCCCGCATTACGGCGCCGATTGTCCCGTCGCCATCGTCTACCGCGCCTCATGGCCCGACGAGCGCATCCTGCGCGGCACGCTGGAGACGATCAGCGCCATCCATGCCAGGGACCCGGTCGAGCGCACCGCGCTGATCGTGGTCGGGCGCGTGCTCGGCGCCTCGGATTTCCGCGACAGCGCGCTTTACGATGCCGGCTATCACCGGCGCTATCGCTCAGGCGGTGGTAATGGCGGCGCTGACGACGGGGGTGCGGGCGCGTAGCTTTCCCTCGCGGTCGAAGATCGCGACATCGACGCCGATATCGGTATCGCGCACGAGCCGCGCAGCAGTCTTCACCGCATGCGCAGCGACCGTGCCGGCAATCTCGATCCCCTCCGCATCCGCGCGCTGGAGCACTTCGAGGGCGGAGTTCATCTGCGGGATGGCTGCGACGAGTTCATCCGAGGCCCCCGCCTCCCCGGCAAGGCGCGCGAGATGCACGAGATCGACGCTGCCCGAACGCGAATGCAGGTCGATCAGCCCCTGCGACAGCTTCACCATCTTGGCGAAACCGCCGGCGATGGTGACGCGCGGGATCGGGTGCTTGCGGATATATTTCAGCATGCCGCCGACGAAATCGCCCATATCCATCAGCGCGATCTCGGGCAGATCATCCAGCGCCGCGATGGCGCGCTCGGAGGTGTTGCCGGTCGAGCCCGCCACATGATCGATCCCGGCGGCGCGGGCCACATCCACGCCGCGATGGATCGAATGGATCCAGGCGGCGCAGGAAAACGGGATGACGATGCCGCGCGTGCCCAGGATCGAGAGACCGCCGATAATGCCCAGACGCGGATTCATGGTCTTGCGCGCGATCGCCTCGCCATCGGGAATGGCGATCTCGACCACCGCATCGGCGGGCACGCCAAGCGACTGCGCTTCCTCTTCGATCGCCTGCGCGATCATGGCGCGCGGCACCGGGTTGATCGCCGGCTCGCCCGGCGGCAGCGGCAGGCCGGGCAGCGTCACCGTACCGACCCCCTCCCCCGCGCGATAAGCAATGCCGGCACCCGGCGCGTTGCGCGTGACCTTCGTGATGATCAGCGCCCCGTGGGTGGCATCCGGATCGTCACCGGCATCCTTGACGATGCCCGCGCGCGCGAATCCCTCGCCGAGATCATGCATGGCGAGCGAGAACGCCACCCGGTCACCGCTCGGCAGGGCGATCGTCACGGGATCGGGGAAATCGCCGCGATGCAGCGCATGGAAGGCCGCCCGGGCGGCGGCGGTCGCGCAGCTTCCCGTGGTCCATCCACGACGCAATTCGGTCTTCGGGCCTGTTTTCTCCATCAAATGCGTTATAGGACCGTGCGAGGTTTCTGTCAGGAGAAATGCAAATGGGCGATACGCCGAATCCGGCACCGGCACCGCGCGGCCTGATCATCGCCGCGCCGCGCTCCGGCTCGGGCAAGACCACGGTGACGCTCGGCATCCAGCGCGCGCTCAGCCGGCGCGGTCTCAACGTCCAGCCCTTCAAATGCGGGCCCGATTATATCGACCCCGCCTTCCACTCGGCGGCGGCGCGGCGCTCCTCCTTCAATCTCGACAGCTGGGCCTTCACCCGGGCGCAGCTCGCGGAACTGCTCGCGCGCGGGAGCGACGCGGATATCGCGATCGCCGAGGGCTCGATGGGCCTGTTCGACGGCGTGGCGCAGCCCGGCGCTTCCGGTGACGGCTCGAATGCCGATATCGCCGCCGTGACCGGCTGGCCCGTGATTCTCGTGATCGACGCCTCCGGCCAGGCCCAATCCGCCGCCGCCATCGCGCTCGGCTGCCGGGTCTTCCGCGACGATATCACGCTGGCCGGCGTCATCCTCAACCGGGTCGCGAGCCCGCGCCACGACATGCTCCTGCGCAAGGGCATGGAGAAGGCCGGCATCCCGGTGCTCGGCGCCATGCCCAAACGCGCCGATCTCGTCCTGCCCGAGCGCCATCTCGGTCTTGTCCAGGCAGGCGATACCGCCGATCTCGCCGCGCGGCTCGATGCACTGGCGGATTTTGCGACGGACCATATCGATCTCGACGCGCTCACGGCGCTGGCGACGCCCTCGCGGCTTTCCATGAGCGAGACCCGCGCCGCCCCAGTCACCCCGCCCGGCCAGCGCATCGCGCTTGCCCGCGATGCGGCCTTCAGCTTCGTCTATCCGCATCTGCTCGACGGCTGGCGCGCGGCGGGGGCCGAGATCATCCCGTTCTCGCCGCTCGCCGACGAGGCGCCCGACCCGGCCTGCGACGTCGTCTGGCTGCCCGGCGGCTATCCGGAACTGCATGCGGGGCGGCTCGCCCAGGCGCGGAACTTCCGCGCTGGCCTGCATGAATGCGCGCGCACGCGTCCGGTCCATGGCGAGTGCGGCGGCTACATGGCACTCGGTGCGGGGCTGATCGATGCCGATGGTACCCGGCATGAGATGGCCGGGCTGATCGGGCTCGAAACCTCCTTCGCCAAACGCTCCATGCATCTGGGCTACCGCCACGCCACCCTGCATGCGCCGATACCCGGCCATGCGCCGGGCGCGGCCCTGCGCGGGCACGAATTCCATTATACCACCATCCTGGCCCAGCCCGACGAGCCGCTCGCGCGTGTCGTCGATGCCAATGGCAAGGACGTGCCGGAAACCGGTTCCCGGCGCGGCCATGTCACCGGGTCCTTCTTCCACCTGATCAGCGCCATCGACGCGGATAGCAACGGAGCCTGAAGACGATGTCCGAGACACCCGCGAAGGGCGGTCACATCACCATGATCGGCGCCGGCCCCGGCGATCCCGATCTCCTGACCATCCGTGCGGTCAAACGCATCGAGGCCGCCGATGTGATCCTGTTCGACGATCTCGGCGCCGGGCCGCTGCTCAAGCATGCCCGCGCCCAGACCGAGCTGATCGCGGTGGGCAAGCGCGCGGGGCGGGTCTCGCCCAAGCAGTCCCAGGTGAGCCGGCTGATGGTGGCGCATGCGAAGATGGGGCAGCGGGTGGTGCGGCTGAAATCCGGCGATCCGACGATCTTCGGGCGCCTCGACGAGGAGATCGTCGCGGCCCGCGAAGCGGGAATCCCCTTCGAGATCGTCCCCGGCGTCACCGCCGCGACGGCGGCGGCGGCAGAGCTCGGCTTCTCGCTGACCAGGCGCGGCGTGGCGCGCCGCCTGCAATTCGTCACCGGCCATGATGTCGACGGGCAATTGCCCCAGGATCTCGACATCGCCGCTCTGGCCGATCCCGGCGCCACGACCTGCGTCTTCATGGGCAAGGCGACCTTCGCTCTCCTCGTTGAAGCGCTGATCGCCCGGGGTCTCTCCTCGGACACCCCCTGCATCGTCGCCACACAGGCGAGCCTGCCGGATGCGCAGGCGCGCTTCGGAACGCTGGCGGAGATCGCAGCCTATCTGAAGGACCGACCGCAACTGGGCGCCAGCGTGATCTTCTACGGCGCGGCGATACCGGACGGGCCGGTCTTCGACAGGGGCGCCTGATCAGGGCAGGAACAGGAGAATTGCCGCCAGGATCGCTGCGGAGACGGCGGTTTCTGCGTCTGAAGGCGTTGTAAAATACGGATTTTATTGATATTCTGGACGGAATTGATCATGGAGGTCGCCATGGCGACGAAGGTGTCATCGACCGAGTTCCAGAAAAATCTCGGGACCTACACGGATATCGCGATGCGCGAGCCGGTCATCATTACCAGCCACAAGCGGGAAAAGCTCGTCCTGATCGCTGCTCACGACTATTACCGCCTCAAGAACATGGATCCCGACCCGCCCGCTGAACCAGATGCGGAGAGCCGGATCGAGGAATTCATGGAGAAGCACCGCCACACCATCGAAAAGCTTGCGCAATAATGGCAGCCTTGATCTGGCTTGATCGCGCAATGGTGGAGATGATCCACCGTATGGCCGTCGAAAAGGCTGGCGGATCGCATGGCCTGCGCGATTCCGGCCTTCTCGATTCGGCGCTCGCCCGCCCGTTGAACCTGCATCATTACGGGGAAACGGATATTTTCCTGCTCGCGGCGAGTTATGCGGAAGCCCTTTCGCGCAATCATCCCTTTGTCGATGGCAACAAGCGCGTAGCATTTGTGAGCGCCGGCCTTTTCCTCGAAAGAAATGGATACGAGCTGCTTGCGAGCCCGGGCGATGAGCATGCAGACCTGATCGAAAGCCTTGCGCAGGGCAGGATATCGCGAGAGGAAGCCGCCCGATATCTCGAAGGATATTGCCGTGCGCAACAGCAACCGGAAGCCAGATCCGCCGCGTCATGACAGCCCGGCCAGCCGCATTGGCGGAACGCCCGCCCGGGGCGGATCATGCCGGCTCCGCCCTTTACACCGGCCCTTCCGCACTGCTATCCGCTTGCGATAGTTGAAGTCCCACGTGACAGGAAAGTCCCACAAACACCATGCGCGCCGAAATCGAAGCATTGGTCGAGACCGCCAAGCAGTCCATAGGGCTGCTGAGGAGGCATCTTTGACTGGGATCATGCCCAGCGCCGTCTCGCCGAACTGAACGCCCTCTCCGAAAATCCGGATTTCTGGAACGATGCGGATACCGCGCAGAAGATGATGCGCGAACGCACCTCGCTCGAAAACCAGATCGAGACCATCAAGCGCCTGGAGCAGGAGCTCGAGGATGCCATCACCCTGATCGAGCTCGGCGAGGCCGAAGGCGATTCGGACACCGTGGCCGAGGGCGAAAACGCCCTGCGCAGCCTCGAAGGTGAGGCCGAGCGCGCCCAGATCGAGGCGCTGCTCTCAGGTGAAGCCGATTCGAACGACACCTTCATCGAAGTCCATTCCGGCGCCGGCGGCACCGAGAGCCAGGACTGGGCCCAGATGCTGATGCGGATGTATATCCGCTGGGCCGAGAAGCGCCGCTTCAAGGTCGAGGTGGTCGAGGTCTCGGATGGCGAGGAAGCCGGCATCAAGAGCGCGACGCTGATGGTGAAGGGCCATAACGCCTATGGCTGGGCCAAGACGGAATCGGGCGTGCATCGCCTGGTGCGGATCTCGCCCTTCGATTCCAACGCGCGCCGCCATACCAGCT
>PXAW01000404.1 GCA_003567055.1 Hyphomicrobiales bacterium | reverse complement strand
CCGCGCCCTCATCCGCACAGAGCGCGGCGAGGAATTCCGTATGGCCCGGATGGCGGAAACCGGCTTCGTAGAGCACATGCTTGGCGATCGGATTGGTCGCCACGCAGGAGACCTCGCCCGCGCGCGCGAGAGCGACCGCCCGTTCGATCGATTCGATCACGGCAGATGCATTCGCGGAATCGGGCTTGCCGGGCGTGGCGCGCAGCGTGTTGTGCAAAGGCAGGACGGGGAAGGCTTGCGGGAAGACGGCCGCCGCTTCATCCGCCCGGTTGATCGTTGCAAGCGGGATATCCGCAGCCTGCGCTTCGACGCAGCGCTCCAGATGCCGCGGATCGGCGATCATGAAGAAGCAAAGCTCGGGATCATGGCGCAATGCCTGCCAGGCCAGCAGGGCGATCTCCGGTCCGATACCTGCGGGATCGCCGAGAGTCAGGGCGATCGGCGCCACCCGCGTCACGGCAGGATACCTTGCTGATCCCCCTCGAGGCTCCGGGTGACGCCGACACCGCCCAATGAGCGCAATTCGAGCTGCAGCATGATGGTGCGATTCTGATCGCGCGTACCGAGCGAGCCGTCCTGCGGGCGGGCAGTGTAGGTTACGGTGAAGCTCGTGCATTCATCCGCATAGCCCAGACCGAGCGACATGGAAGCAACCGAGAAACGATTGGATTCCGGCGAGCCACGGCGTCGGTCATCGAGATAGCGTGACAGATCGAACATTACCGAACCCGTCGCGAACCAATGCGGCGAGAGCTCGACCCGGCTCGACAACCGCAAGCCCTCACGTCGATCCGGATAGCCCAGCTCTGGCTGCGGTGCGAAACGCGCATAAGTCACTGCACCCTGGAAACGGTCGAAATTGACGCGTGCACCCGCTTCCAGGCGCTTCATGTCGAAGGTGCTGCGATCAAAGCGCCCGCGCGCATCGATCGAGAATATCTCGTTGGGGCTCAGGCTGACCCGCCCGACATAGTCCGAAAAGCGTGATTCGAGACCGGAATCGCGTCCGGTATTGACGAGATCGCCCGGCCGGAACGAGTTCCGCCCGGCCAATTGCACCGATTGACCGAACTTGGCTTCGGCCCTGAAACCGTCGCGCCCGGTCAGCCCGTAACGCAGCGCATAGCTGCCGCGCACGCCACCCTCGACCCGATCATAGCCCGAGAACCGGTCCCAGCTGAACAGGTTGCTGTCGTCGAAGACGAGGCTCTGCGCATCCTCGTTGGGCAGCCGCCCGATGCGGCTTTCATTCGGGCGTGCCACAATCTGCGCGATCGGCTCCAGCGACTGGATGCCGAAATTCCCGGCCCGCGCGATCATCGGGAGCCGGTATTCGAGCCCCACCCCCGGGGTCATGCGCCCGTGGAAACGGTCGCTCGAGCCCATCAGATTGGCTGTTTCGGCGTTCTGGAATCCGGCAGTGCGCGGCGACGACCAGATCCCGTCGGCGCGCAGATAAGCGAACGGCGTCCAGCTCTGGCCGAGTCCGTCGATGATCTGGCGGCGCCACGAGACCTGGCTGGTCAGGCGGGAATATGAACCGGCGACGCCGGGCAGCAGGCATTGGTCACGGTTGAAGGCGTCGGGTGCACAGGTGTCGAAAATACCACCGAAGCGACCGCGCGCATTCGGATCTCGCGGATCGGCGGCGCGAAACTGAGAGGTTTCCCGCGACAGGCTGACGAAATTAACATCGAGCGAGAATTCGCCGCCGATCGAAGGCGGTCCGTCGATGCGCTTGTTGTAATCGAGAACGGGATGCACGACCGGCTGATGCTGCTGGAAGTCGCGCGTCGCGAGCGCCTTGAAGTAATAGCCGCGCAGATCGAAGAAGGAGCGATCGCCCCGGCCTGTCAGATTGACCTGCGAAATCGCTTCGCGGTTATAGTGGCTCGTGAGCGTTGCAGCATTGATGCCGTAATTGTCGAGATACCACTTGTCGGTGACGCCGGTGATGTCCCAGCCCCAATGCCAGCGCCGGTTGATCTCGAATCGCCCGGCTGTCTGGATCGAGCCTCGAAAATTGCGATCGCCGGGGCCGGATGGCGGCGCTATGAACTGGCTGCGATCCTGTTGAAAAATACCCGTGGCCCGGATGTTGTATGCGCCCGTAAGCAGCCTGTGGCGCCATTCCACATCGCCGAGAATGCCCTGCCGCGACAAGAATTGCGGACGGAAGGTCACATCGTGATTGGGGCCGGTCTCCCAGAAGAAGGGAACCGTCACACCGGGACCCAGCGTCTGGTTCAGGCTGATCGTCGGAGTAAGAAAGCCGGTCTTGCGCTTGACCGTCGGATCGGGCGACCAGAAATACGGCATATAGGCCACGGGAACGCCGAGAAATTCCAGCGCGGCGTTCTCGTAGTAGATCGTCTTCGTTTCCTTGTCGTGAATCACACGCGCAGCGCGCACCTGCCAGAAGGGCGGCCTGCCGGGGTTCTTTTCGCAGGTATCGCAGGCCGTGTAGGTGCCGCGATGGAAAATCGTCTGCTCACCCTCGATCCGCTCCGCCCGGCGCGCGCTGAAGCGCCCCGTTCCCGGACGACCGAAACCATCATCGCTGATATCCTGCTCGACCTGCAGCGAATCGATGAAGCCGCTGCGGAAATCATCCGTGAGCTCGAAGAAGGAGGCGGTGCCGACCGCACCGTCGGCATCCACGAGGCGGGCATTCCCCTCGGCAAAGACACGGCCGGTATTGCGATCATAGGTGACGCGATCGGCCTGCAGTGAACGGCCGCCGTAATACATTTCGACATTGCCCGCAGCGATGACGCGGTTACGGTCGTTGTCGTAGATGAGCTCATCGGCCTCGAGCAGCAGACGCTGCGGGCCTTCACCGGCAGCGCGTGCGGCGAACACGTCGTCATCCACTCCCTGCGCCTGCGCGGGGAGCGAAACGATTCCCGTACTCAACGCCGTCACGAGCGCCAGCGTGGCGATCGCGCTACCCACCCGTCTCATTCCCGCTCCCTGCCTCGAACCTGCCCGGAGGATCATCAACCATCCTCCTGATAAAGCAAGGCCAGCACGCCGAGCAAACTGCCCACCACAGCGGGGAACCACGCGGCAAGGGTGGTTCCAACCAGACCCGAAGCCCCGAGATCCTCCATCAGCTCGGTAGCGACGTAAAGCAGAAAACCCGCCGCGACGCCACCCAGAACCAACGGCCCCACACCACCAAACCTGAAGAATCTTAAAGAAACGGAAGCCGCGACGAGAACCATGGCGACGAAAAGCAGCGGACGCGCGAGCAGACTCTCGTAGCGCAGTTGATAAGCCGTCGCATCGAGGCCCGCACGGCGGGTCTGTTCAGCCATCTCGCGCAGGCTCCAGAACGGTACTGATTCGGGCGGAGTGAAGCTTCTGCGCAACTGGTCCGGTTCGAGACTCGACGGCAGCTGGTACCTCGCGAAACGTTCCGGCTCGCCCTCGATGGCGACAATGCGGGCCTCGCGCATCTCCCAATAGCCCGAGCGCAATTCCGCCGACGCCGCTTCGATCCGCTCGCGAAAGCGGCCCTGGAGATCGAAGCGGAACACCGTCACTGCGGCGATTTCGGTAGAACCCTCCGCGACACTGCCGGCGCGGATGATCGCCGATCCGTCATCGTGGCGCTGGCGGATCCAGATGTCGCGACCCGTATGCGCCTGCGGTGCCGATGAGAAGATCCGCGTCTCGACCTCGCTGGCATGCTGCTTCAGGATCGCCGCCGCCGGATTGTAGACGAGGATCGAGAAGATGCCGATCCCGCCCGCGATGACGAGGCCCGGCATCAGGAACTGCCAGGCGGAGATTCCGGCAGCGCGGACCACCACCAGCTCGAGCTTGCGCGACAGATTGAGCAGCGTCGTCATCGCACCGATCAGGATGGCGAAGGGCAGGACCTGTTCGGTCACCGAGGGCGTACGCAGCAACGCCAGCCGCGCCATGTCGAGCGGCGCCGCACCCGCGACGTCACCGGCGCGGCGCACCAGTTCGACAAAATCGAGAACGTAGACGAGACCGAACACCGTGAAGAAGACGATCGCGATGCTGCGCAGAAACTGCGTTCCGATATAACGCGCAAGGGTATGACCGACGGCCATCTCAACCGGCTCCGCCGGGAGGGGCGGCGCGCAAGCGCAGCGGCAGGGCGGGCAGCTTCAGCGCCGGCAGCATGCGCTGCAGGCGCGCGCCGTGCTTCATGATCATGAAAGCGCCGATCAGGGTGAGGATCGGTATGGCCCAGACCAGCGCCACGGCGATATCCGAGCGCGCTGCAGCACTCGTGGCGGCAAAACCCACCACGCGCAGTGCCACGACGCCGCCGATCGCCAGCGCGATCGCCAATCCGCGCCCCTGGCGGCTGGTGCGCGCTTCGCCAAGTGCCGCGAAGGCGATCGCCGCCATGGCGAGCACATAGAGCCAGGCGCTCAGCCGGTCATGCAATTCCGACCGAAAGCGTCCCGGAAAGGCGGCATAGGTCGGGTCGCTGTCATCGATCGTGAGCAATTCGCGGGTCGAGCGCTCGCGCGGCTTGAAGAAAGTGAGATCGCCCTGGGGCGCGAAGGCGGAGAGATCGACCGCATAGCGCTCGAAAGCGACGATGGAGCTGTCTCGCGCACCGGGGGTGAGCGTGTGCACGCTACCGCGTTCGAGCACGAGATAGCTCTCGTCTTCCACCCGGGCGATCTGACCGGCCTCGGCGATATAGACGAGGGTGCGCCGTTCATCGCGGCGATCCTGCAGGAAGATCCCCATCAGCGCCTCACCGGAACGCTCGCGAAACGAGAAGGTGACGCCCCGATCGATCTCCGTGAATTGCCCCTCGCGCACCAGATTCGCGACGAAATCGGCGCGGATCTGCGTAATCAGGAAGCGCAGTTCATTGAAACTCGCCGGCACCAGCACCACCGACATAAGACCGACGATCACCGCCACGGCGCCGGTCAGCCAGGCAAAGGGCCGCATGATCCGCCAGAACGGCATGCCGGCGGCATTCATCACAACGAGCTCCGAATCGCCATTGAGCTTGTTCAGCGTGTAGAGAATGGCGATGAACAGGGCCACCGGCGCGATGATGGCGACGAGGGCGGGCAGCGACAACAATGTGAAGGTGAGGAAGACGACCAGAGTCTGCCCCTGCCCGGTGAGCAGATCCACCTCGCGCAGCGCCTGGGTCAGCCAGATCACAGCCGTCAGACCGAGCAGGCAGACGAGGAAGGCGGTGACCGCAATCTTCAGAATATAGCGTTCGACGAGCGGCATGCAGCGTGTCACCCCCAATGTTGATCTGGCTAGCCCAGCCCCGCGCCGCTGGCAAGCGCCGCCTCCGCCCCGGGCGCTCACCAATCCGCGAGCGCGGGTTACGGCTTCGTCAGGCTGCGTGACGATCAGCGCTCGGTGAGCTTGAATTCGATGCGGCGGTTGCGCGCATAGGCTTCTTCGGTCGTGCCCGTATCGATCGGCTGGAACTCGCCGAAACCCGCGGCCAGCAGGTTTTCCGGCGGCACGCCCGCCTCGATCAGATATTCCACCACCTCGATGGCACGCGCGGCCGAGAGATACCAGTTCGAGGGAAAACGCACGGTCGCGATCGGGCGGTCATCGGTATGGCCGTCGACGCGCAGCACCCAGGCGATATCGGGCGGGATTTCCTCGGCGAGTTCGAGGATCGCCGCAGCGACGCGATCGAGTTCGGGCTGGGGGCCCTCGCGCAATTCGGCCGCACCGAGGGGGAAGAGGATTTCCGACTGGAAGACGAAGCGGTCGCCGACAATGCGGATATCGTCGCGGTCGCCCAGGATCTGGCGCAGGCGACCGAAGAAATCGGAGCGGAACCGGGCGAGTTCCTGCACGCGCTGGGCGAGCGCCACGTTCAGCCGGCTTCCCAGATCGGCGATGCGCGCCTGGCTTTCGCGATCGCGCGCCT
>PXAW01000502.1 GCA_003567055.1 Hyphomicrobiales bacterium | reverse complement strand
AGTTCGGCGAGGCGGCCATCACGGGCGGTGGCGGGGGTGTTGCGGAAGCGGAGGCTGGATCTTCCTACTTGAAAAGCATTTGCCTGAAACGCGTCTAGTTGAAAAGCGCCTGGCTGTCCAAGCTGTCCATGTCCGGCCAGCGGGCGCAGATCAATGGCGTTTGTATCGTCGAGGTTGAGAAAAACCAAGTTTGTCAGACCGCCCAGCGGCGCAAGATCACTGACCGGTGTGTTGTTCAGAGCAAGCCGCCGCAACTTTGCCAGGCCGGCCAGCGGCGTAAGATCGCTGACGTTCGTGTTCACGAGATCAAGCATTCGAATATTCGTCAGGCCGGCCAGCGGAGTTAGATCATCAACAGGGGTATTTTCGAGTTCAAGCGACTGTAAATTCGTCAGGCTTGATAGCGGTTCCAAATCCGTAATCTTTGTCCGATTGAGATATATTTTCTTTAAGTTTTTCAGATCTGCTATCTCAGTCGGGATTCGGTTGAGCGAACGAAACCCTTCTGTAAATAATCGAACTATTGTATCCCCCGCTGCTTTCACCCGCGCAATCTCTTCAACCGCCGCCGCATAGGTCTGTTCTGCCATATCCGCCCCTTGCAACCTTCCCGCGCAGTATCGCCCGCCCCGCCCGCCATGCCAACCCCTCACTGTGGCGCACCCTTCATGAAGGGCGCGATTTCCCTCCCCTCAGGGGAGGGATCAAGGGTGGGGTGGCCCGGGTGCAAAAACGTTAACCATCGAGAATGACACGACCCGCTCTCCCCACCCTCATTCCCTCCCCGCTGGGGAGGGAGTTCCGGCGCGGCTTTCATCACGGGCGATCTACCCCTCGTCGGAGAAAGACGCGCTCTCCGCAAGGGACGTATGCAGAATGAAACATGCCTTGCCTCCGGCGCATACGAGCGTCTAGGCAGGATAGCAAGAAGCGCCCCCCTCGCCGGCGGGCGCCGCGTTCCCGTGGAGCCCTGCATGTCCCTCGATTCGTCGCACCCATCCCCCGCCATCGCCGCCCGCGTTCAGCGCGTCGCACCGTTCCTCGCCATGGATGTGCTCGCGCGCGCCGCCGAGAAGGAGCGGCGGGGTGATTCGGTGGTGCATATGGAAGTCGGGCAGCCGGGCGCTCCGGCGCCGCTGGCCGTGCGCGAAGCCGCCAAGGCGGCGATTGATACGGGGCGGATCGGCTATACCGAGGCGCTTGGCCTCGTGGCCCTGCGCGAGCGGATCGCGCGCCATTATCGCGATGCCTATGGGGTCGAGGTCGGGCCGGAGCGGATCGCCGTGACGACGGGCTCCTCGGCGGGTTTCGTGCTCGCCTTCCTCGCCATGTTCGAGCCCGGTGATCGCGTTGCCATCACCGCGCCGGGCTACCCGGCCTATCGCAACATCTTCGAGGCGCTCGGCGTCGAGGTGGTGACGATCCCGCTGGAGAAGGCGGATGGCTATGTGATGACGGCGCGGGCGGTGCGCGCGGCACATGCGCACAAGCCGCTCAAGGGCGTGCTGGCCATGAGCCCTGCCAATCCGTCGGGCACCATGATCGGGCGTGCCGGGCTCGCCGATCTGGGTGCGGCCTGCCGCGAGGCGGGGATCTGGTTCGTCTCCGACGAGATCTATCACGGGCTGACCTATGACGCGCCGGCGCAGACCGCGCTCGCCGCCGATCCCGATGCGGTGATCGTCAACAGCTTCTCGAAATATTATTGCATGACCGGCTGGCGCATCGGCTGGCTGGTGCTGCCGCCGGCTCTGGTGCGTCCGGTGGAGGTGCTGGCCCAGAGCCTGTATATCTCCGCGCCCTATATCTCGCAGGTCGCGGCCATCGCCGCTTTCGAGGCGACGGACGAGCTCGAGGTGATCAAGGCGGGTTATGCCCGCAACCGGGAAATCCTGCTGGAGGCCTTGCCGCGTATCGGCATCACCGAGATGCACCCGGTCGACGGCGCTTTCTACGTTTATGCCGATATCGCCCGCTTCACCAACGACTCGCTCGATTTCTGCAAGCGCATGCTCGACGAGGCGGGAATCGCGGCGACGCCGGGTCTCGATTTCGACCCGGTCGAGGGCGCGCATCACATGCGGCTCTCCTTCGCCGGCACCGAGGCGGATTGCCGCGAGGGGATGCGGCGGCTCGAGGCCTGGCTCGGCTGAGGCGGCGCAAAAAAGAACCCCTCGCCGGAGCGAGGGGTTCGGGGTGATCAATCCTGACCGGTGATGATCGTCTTCGCCTTCGACCACCAGCCGGCACGTTTGGGCCGCTCGGGGTCGGGCGGGGTGAGCACCATCGTGACCGGTTCCGGTGGCGGTGTCGGGGCCTGCTCCGCTTCGTCCGTCTCGACCTGCGAAGCATCGCCGTTGCCGGTCGCTTCCGGCTTAGGCGCTACGTCATCGTCCGCATTGTCTGCGGGAGGTGACGGCTCGGGCTCCGGCGCCGCCGCGACGGGCGCGCTGTTCTCGCCATCCGCAGGTGCCTGCGCGATCACGGTATCGTCCGGCTGCGCCGCCTTGCGCCGCGTGCCGGTGCGTTTCGACGCGGCACGCTTCTTCGGTTTGGCTTCGGCGTCCCCGGCAGCTGCCGGCGCCTCTGCGCCATCGTCTTCACTGGCCGCATCCGCTTCTGCGGTGGCGGGTTTCGCCGCCTTCTTGCGGGTCCGACGACGCGGTGCGGGTTTGGCCTCTTCCGGCGCCTGTGCCGCAGGCTCCGACTCCGCTCCTTCCGAGCCGGCGTCTTCCTCTGCGACGGCAGAAGCAGCCTCGTCCGGCTGGCTGCCCTCGCTTATCGGAATGCGCACGACATCGCCGTCATCGGCCTGCGCGGCCTGTTCGGCGCCGTCCTGCTCGGCATCGTCATTCGCAGCATCGGATCGTGAGGCCGCGTCATCCGCGCCGCGCCTGTTGCGGCGACCACCACGGCGGCCCCGGCGGCGTCTGCCCTCGGATTCGCCCTGATCGTCCGAATCCTCGCCGCGCGCGAAGGTCTCGGTGTCGTCGCGATCATCGTCGGACTGATCGTCGCGTGCCTGGCCGTCTTCGCCATCGGCGCCATCGTCATCGGCGTTCTGGCCATCGGCATTCTGGGCGTAAGCCTCGCCGTTCTCGCCGCTGCGCCCGCGCCGGCGCCGACGCCGGCGACGGCGACGCGTGCCGGCATCGCCGCCCTCGTCATCCGAACCCGTTTCGCGCGGGGCGCTTTCCTGCTCGGCTTCCTCGGCATCGGCCTCTTCGATGGTCGCGGCGGCCGTGACCGGCTCCGCCGCAATCGCCTCGCGTCCACGCGGCGTCCCCGCCCGGCTGGCCGGTGCGCCGCGATCGACTGCAAACGGCGTCGATGAGGACAACGTGTCGTCCGCGCTCACCGTGATCTCGACCCCGAAACGCTCTTCCAGCTCGCGCAGCGAGGCGCGCTTCTGGTTGAGGATGTAGAAGGCGACCGCGAAATCGGTGCGCACATTGAGATCATGCGAAGCGTTCTTGATCAGCATTTCCTCGACGGAGCGCAGCACATGCAGCGCGATCGAGGGCGTGGCGCGCACATAGCCTGATCCGCCGCAGGTCGGGCAGATCACGGAGGAGCTCTCGAGCACACCTGTGCGCATGCGCTGGCGCGACATTTCGAGCAGCCCGAAGGGCGAGATCCGTCCGATCTGGATACGCGCCCGGTCGCTCTTGAGCGCGTCCTTGAGGCGCTTCTCGACAGCGCGGTTGTTGCGCTTCTCGTCCATATCGATGAAATCGATGACGATCAGACCGGCCAGATCGCGCAGACGCAGCTGGCGCGCCACCTCGTCGGCGGCCTCCAGATTGGTCTTGAGCGCGGTATCCTCGATATTGTGCTCGCGGGTGGAGCGCCCGGAATTGACGTCGATCGAGACGAGCGCCTCGGTGGGATTGATCACGAGATAGCCGCCCGATTTGAGCGAGACCTGGCTCGAGAACATCGCATCGAGCTGCGCCTCGACGCCAAAGGCCGCAAACAGCGGGGTGGGCTCCTTGTAGGACTTCACCGCCTTGGCGTGGCTGGGCATCAGCATGCGCATGAAGTCCTTGGCCTCGCGGTAGCCTTCGTCACCGGAGACCAGAACCTCGTCGATGTCCTTGTTGTAGAGATCGCGGATGGCGCGCTTGATCAGCGAGCCTTCCTCGTAGACCAGCGACGGGGCGGACGAGGACATCGTCGCCTCGCGCACATTCTCCCAGGCGCGCATCAGATAATCGAAATCACGGCGGATCTCGGCCTTGGTGCGCGATGCGCCGGCAGTGCGCAGGATCACGCCCATGCCGTCGGGGACTTCGAGCTCCTGGGCGACGGCCTTGAGCCGCTTGCGGTCGTCGGCATTGGTGATCTTGCGCGAGATCCCGCCACCGCGCGCAGTGTTGGGCATCAGAACCGAATAACGGCCCGCCAGCGACAGATAGGTGGTGAGCGCCGCACCCTTGGTGCCGCGCTCTTCCTTGACGACCTGCACCAGCAGGATCTGCCGGCGCTTGATGACTTCCTGGATCTTGTACTGACGGCGCGGACCCCGGCGCTCGGGCATCTCCTCGAGCGCATCGCCGCCGAGCTGCTCGACGGAATCCTCGTCATCGCCGTCGTTCTGGGAATCGCCCTGCGCGTCGGCACCGTTATCGTTATCGCTGTCCTCGGATACGGTATCATCGCCGTTGCCGCCGGCCTTGACCCTGACCCGGCGGCGGTTGGGGCGCTTTTCCTCTTCCTTGTCCTTCTCCCTCTCGCGGGCAGCCTCGTCCTCGATCAGGGCCTGACGGTCCGCCGTGGGGATCTGGTAGTAATCGGGGTGGATTTCGCTGAAGGCGAGGAAGCCGTGGCGATTGCCGCCATATTCGACGAAGGCCGCCTGGAGCGAGGGCTCCACGCGGGTCACTTTCGCGAGATAGATGTTACCTCTGAGCTGCTTGCGATTGGCGGCCTCGAAGTCGAATTCCTCGACCCTTTGTCCGCGGACGACCACGACCCGGGTTTCCTCCGGGTGTGATGCGTCGATCAACATCTTGTTTGCCATGGAAAACTCTCGACATGGCGTCGGCCGTCCCGGCGGCTTCTGGCGAGGGGGATGGCGAGTTCGGTGCGCGCCGCGCTCCCGCTCGGATCAATCTGGCCATTGCTTGGTCGGGGCCGAACGCCGGGAAGCGCCGCGATGCGCCGCGCTTCGGGTTGACCTTGGGAACCGGAAGACCGCACCGCGCGCCACCGGCGGCGGCTGGCGATCCGAGCGCTTGAGGAGAAGCGACGACGAGCATCAATGCCTGTGTCCTTCCTGCGCTCATCTCCGAACATTCCCTTCGAATTCGATGGGCCGGCAAGCCGGTCATCGGCAAATCACGCGGGCGATTGCGCCGCATGCGTGACACCGCTCCGGCCGACTATCGGGGCTTTTCGCCGGTGGGGGCGCGCGGGTCGGCATTGCATCTGGGCCGCTCTCCCGAAATCAAGGCGCCCTCGCCGGAATCGGCTGAGCCGGACGGGGTCTTTTTCATTACAGACCATTTACGGGATTTGGCAAGAGCGCGTTTGGCCGTTGCGCAAAAAACACGCTGGTTCCGCCAGGTCGGGCTGGCGTTCAGAAACTGTTAACCATCGCGTCCTAATGCGTTAGGGCGTGCGCGACGCCGGGAGCATCAGATGAGGCCTGCGCCGATTCCATACTGCGATCAGGAGCGGCATGCGCGCCGCCCGAGGGCGAAGCTGCGCCCGCGTGCCTCCATTTCGGGTATCCTGTGCGGCATGGTCATGGTCATTGTCATGCTCATGCTCGTCCCCGCCACCATTGCGCTTGCGCAGGAGGCGGGTTCTCCGGGCGGCATCGTGGCGATCGATGTCGCGATCGAAGCGGATGCGGACGAAACCCGCCTCGTCTTCAAGCTCAATGGTCCGCTCGAGGGCAGGGCGCTGCATACCGGCT
>PXAW01000223.1 GCA_003567055.1 Hyphomicrobiales bacterium | reverse complement strand
GTCTGCGCCATCAGGAGCTTGTAGAAATCCGTATCGAGCACCGAACGCACGATCGGATCGATCTTCCAGTTGTGATTATAGACGCGCGTGGCGATATCCACCATCGCTGACACTCCCCCGGCGACGGGCCGCTCCCCGCCAAACGGGAGCGACCATAGACCACGCATCGTGCCTGTGAAAGCCGCAGGTTTGCGCGCGCATCAGCGACGCGGCGGCTTTTTCGCATCATAGCCTGCGCGTTTGAGCGCTTCACCGAGCGCACCCGCACCCGCACCGCGACCGCCCCCATCGCGCTTGTTCGCATCGCGGGCCTTCGGGCCGGGAGCGTCGGACCGTTGTCTTTCGGCACGCGGTTTGTCGGCGCTGGCCCGCCCCTTCGGCGCGCCGATTTCATCGTCGAGGCGCATGGAGAGCGCGATGCGTTTGCGCGGCAGATCGACCTCCATCACCTTCACCCGCACCACGTCGCCGGGCTTGGCGATGCTGCGCGGGTCGCGCACGAAGGTCTTCGCCATGGCCGAGACATGCACCAGCCCGTCCTGGTGCACGCCGATATCGACGAAGGCGCCGAATGCTGCGACATTGGTCACCACCCCTTCGAGCACCATGCCGGGCTTCAGGTCACCGAGCGTCTCGACGCCCTCCTCGAAACGCGCCGTCTTGAATTCCGGGCGCGGATCGCGGCCCGGCTTCTCCAGCTCGGCGAGGATATCGGCGACCGTGGGCACACCGAAGGCTTCGTCGGTGAACTGCTCGGGCCGCAACCCGCGCAGGGTGGCCGCATCGCCGATCAGATCGCGCAGATCCTTGCCCGTACCCTTGATGATGCGCGCAACCACCGGATAGGCCTCCGGATGGACGCCCGACGCGTCGAGCGGATCCTCGCCGCCATGGATTCGCAGGAAGCCGGCGCATTGCTCGAAGGTCTTGCGCCCCAGCCCCGCCACCTTCAACAGCGCCTTGCGCGCGCCAAACCGCCCATGCGCATCGCGATGGGCGACGATGGCCTGGGCCACGCTCTCGCCCACGCCGGCAACCCGCGCGAGCAGCGGCGCGGAGGCGGTGTTGACCTCGACACCCACCGCGTTCACGCAATCCTCCACCACCGCATCGAGGGAGCGCGAGAGCTTGTGCTCGGCGAGATCGTGCTGGTACTGCCCGACGCCGATGGATTTCGGATCGATCTTGACGAGTTCCGCCAAAGGATCCTGCAGCCGGCGCGCGATCGAGACCGCCCCGCGCAGGGAGACGTCGAGATCGGGCAATTCGCGGCTGGCATAGGCGGAAGCCGAATAGACCGAGGCGCCGGCTTCCGAGACGACGATCTTGGTGAGTTTCCGCCCCTTCATGCCGGCGACGAGTTCACCGGCGAGCTTGTCGGTCTCGCGCGAGGCGGTGCCGTTGCCGATGGCGATGAGGCTGACGTCATGCGCCTCGACGAGCCGCGACAGGGTCGCGAGCGCGGCGTCCCAGCGCTTCTGCGGCTCGTGCGGATAGACCGTGTCCGTCGCCATGACCTTGCCGGTCGCATCGACGATGGCGACCTTGACGCCGGTGCGATAGGCCGGGTCGAGCCCCATCGTCACCCGCGCACCGGCGGGGGCGGCGAGCAGCAGATCGCGCAGGTTCTCGGCAAAGACGCGCACACCCGCATCCTCCGCAGCGCTCCACAGGCGCTGGCGCAAGTCGAGCTCGATGGAGAGCGAGAGCTTGGTGCGCCAGGCCCAGCCGATCGCCTGCATGCGCCATTCATCTCCCGGACGCCCCTCGTCGCGGATGCGGCAGTGATGGGCGATGGCGAGCGCCATCGGCCCGATCCGCCCCACGCCCTCCTCCGCGCTCTCGCGCAGGGCGAGATCGAGCACCTCCTCCTTCTCGCCGCGATAGAGCGCGAGCACGCGATGCGCGGGCAGCTTCGCGAGCGGCTGGGAATAATCGAAATAATCCGAGAATTTCGCCCCGCTCTGCTCCTTGCCCGCGCGCACCTTCGCGCTGAGCACGCCTTGCGCCCAATAACGCTCGCGCAGCTTCCCGATCAGCTCGGCATCTTCCGACAGACGCTCGGCGATGATGGCGCGCGCGCCTTCCAGCGCGGCTTTTGCGTCGGCGACGCCTTTGGCCTCATCGACAAAGGCTTGCGCCCGCACCTGCGGATCCTGCGACGGATCGCTCCAGAGCTGATCGGCCAGCGGTTCGAGCCCGGCCTCGCGTGCGATCTGCGCCTTGGTGCGGCGCTTGGGCTTGAAGGGGAGGTAGAGATCCTCCAGCCGCGCCTTGGTCTCGGCCTCGAGGATGCGCGCGCGCAGGGCATCATCAAGCTTGCCCTGCGATTCGATGCTCTCGAGGATGGCGGCGCGGCGTTTTTCGAGGTCACGCAGATAAGCCAGCCGCTCGTCGAGATCGCGCAGCTGCGCATCGTCGAGCCCGCCCGTCGCCTCCTTGCGGTAGCGCGCGATGAAGGGAATGGTGGAGCCCTCGTCGACCAGCGCGACCGCCGCGCTCACCTGCTCGGGCCGCACGCCCAGTTCCCCTGCGATGCGCCGGGCGATGGCGACATTCGTATCCCCGGCGAGTCCGGTGGCGGCGCGCGTCGTCACGATCATCTCCTCGAAAACGAAAACGCTGCGCGACGGGGCCGCGCAGCATGAGATTGTGCGAACCGGATGCGGCTCAGCGCTTGATGCGCAGGGCGTCGTGGCCGGCATAGACGGCCTGGCCGCCGAGCTGCTCCTCGATGCGGATCAGCTGGTTGTACTTGGCGAGCCGGTCGGAGCGCGCCAGCGAGCCGGTCTTGATCTGTCCGCAATTGGTCGCCACGGCGAGATCGGCGATGGTGGCATCCTCGGTCTCGCCCGAGCGGTGCGACATCACCGCCGTGTAGCGCGCGCGATGCGCCATGTCGACGGCGGCCAGTGTCTCGGTCAGCGTGCCGATCTGGTTGACCTTGACGAGGATGGAATTGGCGACCCCCATATCGATACCGCGCGAGAGGCGCTCGATATTGGTGACGAACAGATCGTCACCCACGAGCTGGCAGCGCTCGCCGATCGCCTCGGTCACGGCCTTCCAGCCCTCCCAGTCATCCTCGGACATGCCGTCTTCGATCGAAGCGATGGGATAATCGCCCACGAGCTTGGCGAGATAGGCCGCCTGCTCGTCGATGCTGCGGGTGACGCCTTCGCCTTCATAGACGTATTTGCCGTCCTTGAAGAACTCGGTCGCGGCGCAATCGAGGGCGATCACCATGTCGTCGCCCGGCTTGAAGCCGGCCTTCTCGATCGCCATCATGACGAAATCGAGTGCGGCCTCGGCGCTGGGCAGGTTGGGGGCGAAGCCGCCCTCGTCGCCGACATTCGTATTGTGGCCGGCCTGCTTGAGCTCCTTCTTGAGCGTGTGGAAGATCTCCGCGCCCATGCGCACCGCCTCCGACAGGCTCGGCGCGCCCACGGGCATGACCATGAATTCCTGGAAATCGATCGGGTTGTCGGCATGCGCGCCGCCATTGACGATGTTCATCATCGGCACCGGCAGGACACGCGCCTGCGCCCCGCCCACATAGCGATAGAGCGGCAGGCCGGTCGCCTCCGCCGCCGCCTTGGCGACCGCGAGCGAGACGCCGAGAATGGCATTGGCGCCGAGCCGTTCCTTGTTGGTCGTGCCGTCGAGATCGATCATGGCCTCATCGACGCCGATCTGATCCTCGGCATCCATGCCGACCACCGCGTCGAGGATCTCGGTATTCACCGCATCCACGGCGCGGGTGACGCCCTTGCCCAGATAGCGCGAGGCGTCGCCGTCACGCAGTTCCACCGCCTCGAAGGCGCCGGTGGAGGCGCCCGAGGGCACGGCGGCGCGGCCCATCGAGCCGTCCTCGAGGAAGACATCGACCTCGACCGTGGGGTTGCCGCGGCTGTCGAGGATCTGACGGGCGATGAGATCGACAATGGCTGTCATGGACCTGCTCCAATCAATGAGGGTGGCGAATGTTGATCGCGGTTTTAGGCGATGTTGCACGAGACGCAAGGCGTGATCGCGGCGTAACGCCCGATTGACGCGCGATGTTCCGCGCGTCATAGGCGCTGGCAAACGCCTCAGGAGGCCTCCCGCATGATCGACAACAGCAATCTGCAACTCGGCCAGAGCGCCGATATTCCCGCGACCCCCGAGGAAGCCCGGCTCGACCGGGTGCCCAATCCGCATCCCGGCGGCGAATACGTGGCGCGCTTCACCTGCCCGGAATTCACCTCGATCTGCCCGGTCACCGGCCAGCCGGATTTCGCCATTCTGGTGATCGACTACGTGCCCGGCCAGTGGCTGGTCGAATCGAAATCGCTCAAGCTCTATCTCACGAGTTTCCGCAACCACGGCGCCTTCCACGAGGATTGCACCGTCGCCATCGGCAAGCGCCTCGCGGAACTGCTGGAGCCGGTCTATATGCGCATCGGCGGCTACTGGTATCCGCGCGGCGGCATTCCCATCGACGTGTTCTGGCAGACGGGCGAAATCCCGAAGAACATCTGGCTGCCCGATCAGGGCGTCGCGCCCTATCGCGCGCGCTGAGGATCAGGCTTCCAGCGGTTTCGGCGCGGTACGCGCGAGCACCCAGGCGGCGAAGAGGCCGAGCGCGAAGATCACGCAGGCGAGGGTGACGAGCGTCGCCGGGGTGCCGATGAGGCGCGTGCCGAGGCTCACCACAACCGGGCCCGTGGCATTGCCGAGGAAGAACGAGCAGGCATGCAGCGCCACCGCCGAGCCGCGCGCATCGGCGGAGAGCTCGGTCACCTGCGTCTGGAAGGAATTGTGCAGGAGATAGAAGCCGAGCCCGAGCAGGAGCAAGGCGCCCGCGATCAGGCGCCAGTCACCGAGGAAGGCGATCGCGATCAGCGCCATGGCGGAAAAGAAACCGCCCGTCACCAGCATGCGATACATACCGAGCCGGCGCAGAAGCAACCCGACCACGGCGGAATAGATCAGCCCGCCAATGGCGAAACCGGCCAGCGCGATCCCCGCCTCCGCCGCGCCACCGGCCTCGCGCGCCACCAGAATCGGCGCGATGAAGGGCAGAACGCCCATGATGCAGATGCCTTCGACGAAGACGAGGGCAAACAAGGCCCGGGCGCGCGCTTTGGCGAGCAGCCCGCGATACCGCTCCATCGCCACGGCGAAGGAGAAGGGCGGGCGCACCAGGTTGGACGGCTTGAGCGCGACGGTCATGGCGATGAAGGCAATGGCGGTGATGGCGGCGGCCAGATGAAACACGCCGCGCCAGCCCAGATGATCGGCGAGCAGGCCCGCCAGCGACGACCCCGCCATCTGGCCGAGGATCACCGCCACGAGAAACCGGCTGATCGCGACCTGACGCGTCTCCATGCCCACACGGTCGCCGATCACCGCGAGCGCGAGCGGGATGATCCCGCCCGCCGCCATTCCGGTGATCACCCGCATCACGAAGAGCGAGCGCTCGTCGGGCATGAAGGCGGAGGCGATCAGCGCCACGACCAGCACCGCGAGGCAGAAACGCATCACCTTGAGCTTGCCCAGCGAATCGCCGAACGGCCCGAGCACGGGCTGGATCAGGGCATAGGGCAGCGCAAAGGCCGTCGCGAGCAGGGCGATGGCCTGGACGCTCGCGCCGAGATCATCGGCGATCACATTGACCAGCGGATCGGCGATCCGCCCGGCAAAGGTGCTGGCAAAACCGGCGATGGCCAGGATCAGGATGGTGGCGCGCACTGCACGCGCATCGGATGTCGTCGCTGTCATCCCTCAAACCCCGCGCGGCGCATCCGCGCAGCATCAATCTAGAACAGCAACGCGTCGCCAGCGCGTGCAGGTACACCAGATGCATCCGGCACGACTGCCCGGACGGCTCCCCGAACGACTCGGATCAGGCCTCGGGTCAGGCCTCGATCAGACCTCAGATCAGACTCTTGGCCACCGCATCGATGCGCATCAGCCC
>PXAW01000141.1 GCA_003567055.1 Hyphomicrobiales bacterium | reverse complement strand
TCACTCCGTCAGCAGTTTTCAGCACTGTGGACACGCTCCCTCTGTTGCCCGGCCGATCGAAGACCGGACTGCGCGTTTCTTGGCCTTATCCTTCACGAACATCATCTTTCCCGCAACCCCCGAATTCGATTTTCTTCACCACGGCGTCACACAGCCGCCACGATTCGGCCTTGCGGATCGCCATGCCCGGAAAACGGGCAAATGTGTAAATTGTTGAAAATTATCAACGAATCTGAAATGTAGGGCAGCAAGGCTCCTTCCGGTCGGTCAGTCTGCCGCACCCGGCCTCATGTGCAATTTCGCGGATGATTGCACTGCGTTTACGGTTTCGTGCTATAGGCTGCGCCGCGCGCGGCTGTCGGTTCGCGGTGGCGTCGCCATGGGCAGTCATGAGCAGTCATGGGCAGCCTTGAGCAGTCATGCGCAGCCTTGGGCAGCCATGCGCAGCCTTGGGCAGCCATGCGCAGCCTTGGGCAGCCATGCGCAGCCTTGGGCAGCCATGCGCGCGGGAGACGTAGCCGAGGCTGCGCACGGCCATATGCGCGACCGGGCCGGAAGCGAGGCAACGAGACCAGAACGGAAGTGACGATGTCCGAACAGATACGCGCCGGCGACATGCTCATGACGCTGTTTACCGGCGCCGGCTACACGGCGATCGAGCCGCCGGTGCTGCAGCCGGCGGAGCTGTTTCTCGATCTCTCCGGCGAGGAGATGCGCCGGCGCATGTTCGTCACCCTCGACGCCAACGGGACCGAATTGTGCCTGCGGCCGGAATACACCATCCCCGTCTGCCGCGCGCATCTTGCCGCGTCACGCACCGACGCGGCACCGGCGCAATATTGCTATCGCGGCCCGGTCTTTCGCCTGCGCGCGGGGGAGACCGGGGAGTTCCAGCAGGCCGGGGTGGAATCGATCGGGCGCCGCGACATCGCTGCCACCGATGCCGAAATGCTCGGTCTCGCCACGGAAGCGCTGGCGCATCTGGGCATCGTGCCGCAACGGATCGCGCTGGGCGATGTCGGCCTGCTCGAAGCCTTGCTCACCGCCCTCGACATCCCCGCCGCCGCGCGGGCGCGCCTGATGCGCGCCATCGTCGCCGGCAACGGCCTCGCCGCGCTGGCCGAGCCGGCGGAATCGGAGGAGGCCGAAAGCGGGACGATCCGGCATGCGGGCCTGCTCGCCGCCCTTGAGGGACAGGACCCGAAAGCCGCGCGCGCCTTCGTCGAGGATGTGCTCTCGATCGCCGGGATCAGTTCCGTCGGAGGGCGCAGCGCCGGTGATATCGCCCGGCGTTTCCTCGACCGCGCAGGCCGCAATGGCGGCGATGTCGCGCCGGAAGCCCGGGCCGTGCTGCGGCGCTATCTCGCCATCGCCGGCGATCCCGACACCGCAGCTTCCGCCATCCGCGCACTGGCCGCCGATGCCGGTCTGGCGATGGAGGCCGCGCTCGATCTGTTCGAGGAACGCAACGGCTTTCTCGCGGCGCGTGGCATCGATCCGGCGCAGCTCGCCTTCCGCGCCGATTTCGCGCGCAATCTCGATTATTATACCGGGTTCATCTTCGATATCGCCGCCGATCCCGATCCGGCGGCAAGGCCGGTCGTCGGTGGCGGGCGCTACGACCGGCTGGCGCGCCATCTCGATGCCGACAGGCCCCTGCCGGCCATCGGCTGCGCCTTCTGGCTCGATCGCATTGCCGCCTGCCGCGCCGGCACTGCGTCAGCGGGTGAATCCGTTCAGGGAGAGAGCGCATGAGTGCCGCACCGCTCGTCATCGCCGTGCCTTCCAAGGGGCGCCTGCAGGAGAATGTCACCGCGTTTTTCGCCCGCGCCGGGCTCGAATTCGCCAAGGCGCGCGGCTCGCGCGGCTATCGGGGCAGCGTCAGGGGTATGCCGGAGGTGGAAATCGCCTTCCTCTCGGCCTCCGAGATCGTCGGTCATCTGGTCCGCGGCGAGGTGCATTTCGGCGTCACGGGCGAGGATCTGATCCGCGAACAGGCCCCCGATGCCGATAATGAGATCGCGCTGATCACGCCGCTCGGCTTCGGCCACGCCAATGTCGTGGTCGCCGCCCCGCAGGCCTGGATCGACGTCTCGGGCATGGCCGATCTCGACGACGTCGCCGTCGATCTGCGCAGCCGCCAGGGCCGCAAGATGCGCGTCGCCACCAAATACGTGAATCTGACCCGCAGCTTCTTCGCCCGCCACGGCATCGCCGATTACCGCATCGTCGAATCGCTCGGCGCGACGGAGGGCGCGCCGGCTTCGGGAGCGGCGGAGATCATCGTCGATATCACCACCACCGGCGCGACGCTGGCGGCGAATGCGCTGAAAGTGCTCGATGACGGGGTGATCCTGCGTTCGCAGGCCAATCTCGCCGCCTCCCTGCGCGCGCCCTGGAGCGAAGCCGCACGGGCGGCGGCACGCGCCATCCTGACGCGGATCGCGGCGCAGGAGGAGGCCGGTCGTGTGCGCGAAATCCGCACGCAGGTACCGGCGGAGTTGCGCGCCGCCGTCGCCGCAGCGGCGAACGCCTTCGAGGTGCATCTGCTTTCGGCACCCGATGCGGCGGAACTCGTGATGCATTGCGAGGTCGGGCACGTCTTCGCCATCACCGATGCGCTGGCCGCCGCCGGCGCGCGCGACATGACCGTGCGCAGCCTCGACTACGTCTTCCGCGCGCATAATCCGCTCCAGGCCCGCCTCGAGAAACGGCTTCCGGCGCTTTGAACGCCCCCGGCTGATGATACCCTGCGCGAAAAAAAGGCCGCTCCGGGGGATGGAGCGGCCTTGATGGTGCGGTGATCACGATGGGGGAAGGAGATCACCGTACGGGGAAGAGAAGCCCGGATTACGCGAGCTTCAGATGCGTTACGGCATTCCGCCCCGTGCGGATCACACCAGCGCGGGGAAAATCGCGAATGCGCCGGCTGGCGAGGCATCACCGGGAAGCGGCATGGCCCGGGAAACCCTGACTTCCGGCGCCAGCGGGGCCGGGATGTCGAAGCCCTCGCGGGCAGGCGAGGTGGTCTTCGCCGTCATGGCGTAACCGGCGCTGATGCCGACGAGCAGCGCCGTCATCAGCAGCATCCGCCCGCGATTGTCATTCGCGGCCTTGTCGTCGCGGGGAAACGGCTGGGCCGGCGTAAAAGCCTGCAGATCCGAACCGCCGACGGGGATGATCGCGCTCGCGGGAATCGCTGCGGGATGCATTGCGCCCCCGGCCCGGCCCTGCGGGAGTTGCCCGCGTGCTCTGGCGAGCGCACGGGCCTCGCGGGCGAGACGCCATGCCCGCCGGGTGGCGTCTTCGCCCTGCCCGGCCTCAGCCGCATCGGTGCCGGACTGCGCCTGGACCGCGCGCAGCATCGCCGCAGCCGCCATTTCGCGCGCGCCGAGCGGCAGGACGACATCGGCATCATCGGCAGCAACCGCGCCCGATGCGGTGTCACCCGGCTGCACTGGGGGGCCCGAGGGAATATGCGCCGAATCGCCCAGGGGGATACCCCGCGTCGCGCTGAGATCAAGAGTCAGCCAGCCGACCTGCGAGATCGCCCGTTCATCGATGGCAATGCTGTGTCTTTTGGCGTTTTGTCCGGAATCCGGCGTCGAATCGGCAATCACCCGCGCACCCTTAAGGTTAATCAAGTGTTAACGCGGACTATGCGCAGATTGTCGCATCTGCGCCAGTCACGATTGCCGATTATGGTTAACGGGCGTTAATTGTCTATCCGCACCGGCATGTTTTTTTGCGGAACCACAACCTGGATGCCGCTGCCCTCCATCGCGGCGACGAAGCCGTCGGCATCCTGCGCGATGATCGGGAACGAGCCGTAATGGCAGGGAATCGCCACCTTCGCCCGCGAAAAATACCGCTTCATCGCCAGCGCGGCCGTCTTCGCATCCATGGTGAAACGGTCGCCGATCGGAACGATGACCACGTCGGGCTGGTGCAGTTCGGCGATCAGGGCCATGTCGCCGAAGATATCGGTATCACCCATGTGATAGACGGTCGGTTCGCCCGGCGCCTTGACGATCACGCCGGCTGCGGGGCCGAGCGGGAAGTTCACATCCGTCTCCACCATGCCGGCGGAGTGATCGGCACGCACCATGGTGACGCGGAAGCCGCCCTGATCGGTGGTGCCGCCGAGATTCATCGGATCGAAATTCTCGATACCCTGCTTGGCCAGATACATGCACAATTCAAAACTGGTGACGATCTTCGCCCCCGTGCGCTGCGCGATGGCCGGGGCATCGCCGACATGGTCGCCATGGCCATGGGTAATGAGGATGTGGCTCGCACCCTCGCCTGCCTTCTCCACGTCGCCCTCGAAAGCGGGATTGCCGGTGAAGAAGGGATCGATCAGGACGTTGTTGTCGCCGAATGCGAGGCGAAAGGCCGAATGGCCGTACCAGGTGATCTTCATGGCTCGCTTATCCTCCGTGTTTGACTTAAAGAAGCGGCGCAGCGCCTTTTCTTTTCCGGACAGAACGTGATGCCCGCCCGTACCCGCCCGTCACCGCCTCATCCTGCGCAACGCCACAGCAAGGCTTGCGTTTCATCCGACTGCGCAGGTTCTGATTCGGCCCGCGCGGAGCGGCTCCCATGACAGTGGCGCTCGAAGGGCTCGTCGGCAAGCTGCCGCGTTACGGGCGTCTGATCGGCATCGATCTGGGCACCAAGACCATCGGTCTCGCGCTCTCGGATGTCGAGCGGCGCATCGCCTCGCCGCTGGAGACGCTCAAGCGCGGCAAATTCACGAAGGATGCGGCGGAAATCGCGAAGATCGTGAAGCGTTTCGAAGTGGCGGCCATCGTCGTCGGCCTGCCGCTCAACATGGATGGCAGCGCCGGCCCGCGCGCGCAATCCACGCAGAGCTTCATGCGCAATCTCGAAGGCGTGATCGCCTGCCCGGTCGTGGGCTGGGACGAGCGGCTCTCCACCATGGCGGTGACGCGCACCCTGCTCGAAGCGGATGCCTCGCGGGCGCGGCGCGGCCAGCTCGTCGACAAGCTCGCCGCGAGCTATATCCTGCAAGGCGCGATAGACCGGCTGAACCTGCTCGAAGATGCCCGCACGCAGGCAGACGATGCGCAGCAGGAAGGCGCGGGGCAATACGGCGCGCAAGACGCAGCAGGGGATGACCCGGACCGGGAATGAGGGCGCCGCGCCGGCTTTCCAGCCTCAGGCCGCCTGCGGGGCCGAGTTCTCCATCAGCACGGCATAGATCGCGTCCCCGTCGGTCGCCGCGCGCAGCCGCTCGAGCACACCGGGGTGGCGCAGCACCCGGGCGATGCGCGCGAGCGCCTTGAGATGATCCGCACCGGCGGCCTCGGGGGCCAGCAGCAGGAACAGGAAATCGACCGGCATCCCGTCGATCGCCTCGAAATCGATGGGCTTTTCGAGGCGCGCGACGAGGCCGAAGAGCTTGTCGATATCAGCCAGCTTGCCATGGGGAATGGCGATGCCTTCCCCGATCCCGGTCGAGCCGAGGCGCTCACGCTGGAGCAGCGTCTCGAAGATCTCATGCGCCTCGAGCCCGGTGAGACGGGCCGCGTGGGCGCTGATTTCCTGGAGCGCTTGTTTCTTGCCGTTGGCCTTGAGGGCCGGAATCACGGCTTCGGACGACAGGATCTCAAGAAGCATGACGTTCATCAGGCTCTGTCACGACGGGGGCGCGCCCATGACCGCGCAGAATCACGCTTTGCGTCATGTGGGAGCCCCCTGATGTTTCGGTGAGGCCGATCACGGCCTCATGACTGCTCCGCCGGGGGATCGATCCAGCCGATCGCCCCGTCGGTACGGCGGTAGACGATATTGATCCGCCCGCTTCCCGCATGCTGAAACACCAAACAGGGGGCTCCTGTCAAATCAAGTTCGATCACGGCCTCGCTCACCGACTGTTTTTTCAACGACTTGGTTTCCTCGTGGATGACGACGGGGTGGAATTCTCCCTCGGTTTCCTCGGCGTCCAGCGACTCGTCGAACGGCGCCTCGATCACC
>PXAW01000634.1 GCA_003567055.1 Hyphomicrobiales bacterium | reverse complement strand
CGCGTGGAAACAGAACTTCGACAATGGCAATCAGAACGACAACAACAAGAACAACGAAAACAGGGTGCGCGCTGCCCGGGGTTTTGTTCCGGCCCGCACGGGGGAATCGGGGTCCAGGCGTGTGCTGAGACGCCGGCCCCGCCCCGTGCTTTTCATGTCCCAATCGGATGCAGATAGAGCTCTTCCCGCATCCGGCGATAGCGATCGAGGAGGTCTTCGCGGCCTACGAGAGTTGCCGCAGGAACAAGCGACGTACAACGAACGCGGCCGCGTTCGAGGTTGACTACGAGGAGAACCTCCTGCGCCTGTGCGAAGAGATCAATGCAGGGACCTACACACCCGGCCCCTCGCTCGCTTTCATCGTCGACAAGCCGGTGAAACGCGAGATCTTCGCCGCCGAGTTCCGCGACCGCGTCGTTCATCACCTCATCATCAACAAGATCAACCACCTCTTCGAGCACGAGTTCATCTTCGATAGCTACGCGTGCAGGGTCGGCAAGGGAAGCCACCTGGGAATACAGCGGGTCGACCGGTTCATCCGGCGCTGTTCGCACAACTACGCCCGCGATGCCTACATTCTGAAGCTCGACATCAAGGGCTTCTTCATGAGCATCCACCGAAAGCTCCTGTTCGACCGGCTCGCTGCGTTCCTGCGGGCGCGGTACCATGGCGAGGATCGCGAACTCCTCATTGACCTGTGCCGGACCGTGGTATTCAGCGACCCGGCGCACAACTGCCGAATCCGCGGGCACCGCGATGACTGGGACGGCCTGCCGCGAGAGAAGAGCCTCTTCCACGCGGCGCCCGGGTGCGGCCTTCCGATCGGGAACCTGACCAGCCAGGTCTTCGCCAACTTCTATCTCAACCCGCTGGATCACTTCGTCAAGCATTCACTCGGCATCCGCTCCTACGGCCGCTATGTGGACGACTTCGTGATCGTGCACGAGGATCGTCGCTATCTTGCTTCGCTCATCCCGGTCATCCGCACCTATCTGCGCAGCGCCCTGCGGCTCACGCTTCACCCGAACAAGATCCACCTGCAGCACTCCAGCAAGGGCGTCACGTTCCTTGGGGCCGTCATCAAGCCGGACCGCATCTACGTCGCCCGCCGGACCAAGGGCAACTTCGCCGCGGCCGTGGACCAGCACAACCGCATCGCATGGGACCACAAGCCCGGTTCCGCCGAGCGCCAGGCCTTCCAGAGCAGCATCAACTCGTATCTCGGGATTCTGAAACACTACGCGACGTGGCGACTGCGCACTCGCATGCTCGAACGCGTGTGCGCCTGGTGGTGGAAAGCATTCCGGTGCGGACCGGCTCGCACGAAGGTGATCGTTCGGCGTCCCGGAGAACACGTCCGAGATCTGCGCTTGCACGAGCTTCGTCCACAAAGTCGAGTTTCGAGGCCTTGAGGAGTGACTCATACGCGTATGAGTCGAATAGCGATGCGACGAGCCATCCTGGTGGGAATGCAGCCGGTTGCGCCCTCGTGCGCCGGCAGGCCGAACTTCGCCGAACCACTGATGAGGACATGCTCGTCAAGTCCGAAGGCAGCGGCCACCGGGCTGGAAGTCCGCTTCAGGACCAGCACCCTGGCCTGCCTTCGTGCAGACGCACTGGTTCATCGCGCAGCCACCTCGGCGTCCTGCCTCCGCGGCTGAAGTCTTTCGAGCATGGATGCTCGAAACGCCGGAGAAGCGGCGGAATGGCCCCCGGGTATCCTCTTAGGTTGATGTTCGCTCTCGTCCAGAAGTACAGGGTCGGTTTCGAGTCGGTGACCATCTGAAGATCAATGTGATTCTCCGCTGCGACATCGATCGACACGAGCGCCGCTGCGCTCGCGGCAGCGCCTCGTGGTCGCCAGGGATTACGGCTGCGTTCCATCGAACCTTGGTAGGCTCGCGTCGTTGACCGTACCCCGGACAGCGATGATGGTTCGGTCTTTGCCGACGAGCCGATGCTTGCGCCTGGAGCGGTCGTCTTTGCTACCGACGCCGCCGGCAATCTGCACGACGGGCTCAGTTGGTCGTCGCCGTCGCTCGTGAGGAGGCCCTTTTCTGAGGCCATTTATAATGGAGACCGCGATGAGTTCGAAAAGCTATTCGAAGCGGTGCTCAAGGAGTCAAAAGAGCCGGCAAGCCTCGTATTCCATCTGCAAGATGACAAGGGTGGTCGGCGGAGCTTCGAGGGGGTGCTAACGAACGTGCTGGCTGACCCGGCGGTTCAAGGGGTCATTCTTAGCGCCTGGGAAGTAACGGAGCGGGATCTCCTCGAGCAATCACTCCAGCGGCAGGTGAAGAACGTTCGGGCTCTTCGAAAGATAGACCTCGCCATTATATCGACCGTTGATCTTCGAGTAGTTCTTGACACGATTCTGCTGCAGGTAACTGCCGAGTTGGATGCAGACGCGGCGGCCATATACCTTATGAGCGATGACGGGCAAAGCGTGGAGCCGGTTTTTCACCGAGGCTTTCAGGAGTTCGAACCTCAGCAGCCGATGACAAGGCGCAAAGGCTTGTTCGAGCGACTGATCAAAGCAGGAGGGAATCTGCATGTTGCCGACCTTGCGGACCTGCAGGCTATACTCGACCGGCCGCAACTCGTAACACAGGAGCGTTTCATCGACTATCATGCTGAGTTGCTTGTTGCTAAAGGCGAACTAATCGGCGTGCTTGAAGTGTTCAGGCGGACCCGAAGAGCGTTTTCCAAGGAACAGCACGGGGTCCTGCAGGTCTTAGCCGGGCAGACCGCTATCGCAATAGACTATCTGCGACTGTTCGAACGGCTCGAGTGGGCGCAGCAGGATCTCGTGACAGCCTATGACGAGACGCTCGAGGGCTGGGTCACTGCCCTGGATCTGCGAGACCGCGATAAATTATCGGAAAAGCTATCTCCGAGCGCAAGCGGACAGCGGCTGTCAAGGGCGCGATTGCGTGAAAACGCGCCGAGAACAGCGGTCCGCAGGCAGTCATTGGGGCCCTCGGCATCCTGTCGTAGGTTCATGCCGGCCAATCGCGCAGCAATTGGGTGGTGTCGCGTTAGTTTTTGGACAAACGTTTCCCTGGGAGCTAGATAGCGGAGACGCTCAGCTGAGGCGTTCAGGGTCAAAACCGGGCGGCGATCTCCCGTTTTTGACCAGATGTCGAAGAATACGCGTCGTCTCGTCGGGATCCTCTATAACAGCGATGACTTTCATCTCGGCACCGCACTTTCGCTGGTCGTTCGCTGACGCTCACTGCTCGCGCATGCGTCCGGGGCGGCCGTGCGATGTACTCTGCCAGGCTTCCCCGCGCGGACTCGTCGAGAATGCGAACGCTATTGTCGATGGCTGGTCACTCGCTTTCGCCCGTTGCTCGCCCATGCATCCGGGCTGAAGCCGGAATGCCTCCAGGACAGGAGGTTTCGTGTAAACTGTTCGTTCAGCATCCCTCGCTCTACCAATAGCTTGATCACCCGCCGGCGCAAAACCTCCACCATAGATTGCAGCCCGGAGAAGGGGATATAGACGAAGGTGCCCTCACCGTCAAAGCCCCCCTCCAAGACGATCGGCCTGGTCGCAATCCTGACGGATTGCTGCTCGGCCTGAGCATCCGGCATGGAAATGCGGGTTCCAACAGAGACAACCGAAATACCATGGGTTTGGAAGTCAGGGCGTTCTACCCGTTCCACCCGTTGCGCGGGCGTACGCTTCCGGCGGTGTGCGGCGGCAAGGAGACGGTGACTGTCGTTACAGCTGATGAACGACGCCTGAAGATCCCGATCTGGATGACCCGCCCGGACGCCGGCGGCTACGTGATCAGCGACAAACCGACGATAGACCTCCGCGCGCTGCTGTCGTTGTCGGGGCTCCTGCACCCCGGGAAGCCGGTGCCTCATGCTACGCTTTCTGAACCGGAGACCACTCCGGCGGCGGGAGGCGAGGATGAAACAGTTGGAGCTTGCGCTGTCGGCAAAGAGCTCGCGAGTGAAAGAGATACCGATGGACCCGGGGACGCGGGAGAAGTTGGTTCGGGCGATGGCGGCGATGATCGCGGCGGTGGCGCGAGCAAACAGGAGGGCTGAGGATGATGCTTCAGACAAAGGCAGGACATAAGCTCACGGAGATGCACCTTGAGCGCGCCGCGGTGGTGTATCTGCGGCAGTCCACCGAGAAGCAGCTGCGACACAACGGCGAGAGCCGACGACTGCAGTACGCGTTGAAAGACCGCGCCCGGGAGCTGCCCGATGGTCCGCGAACCTACATCCACTGCGGCGCCGGTATCGGGCGTACCGGCACATTCGCCGGCGCCGTGCTGTGTCGGATCGGCTACGCGCCCGAGAACACGTGCGCCGAGATTCGCGCGGCGGCTACATTCCCGGTAACCGAACAACAGCGCGCACTCGCGAAACTTTCGAATCGCTCGATGTAGTCGCATTTTCGGTGACGTTGCGCCGCGAGAGTATGACCGAACCGTATTCGAGGACTTCTCCCTCCACCTCTTCCTCGTATTCCGAAACAACTCCGACCTCGTCCTCTTAGCTCCATGTGCGTCGGTACACGTCGGGAAACAGCACGATAGTCGACCAACTGCTATACCACTTAATTCCCAGTTCCAGGACAGGCAGACAGCATGCTGCCGCAAGGATTCCTCATCGATGGGCGCCGCTCGCCGTTCGCCAGAAGGACTTACCGCGTAGCACGGAACCATAACCGCGAGCTCGATCAGTGCCACCCGAACCCTTGAAAACACCGCGAGTGAAAATATTGCTTCATTATGAAAAGTAATTTATACTCATAACTATGAGTATTCGATTGCAGGTCATCCTCGATGATGAAGAAATGCAGGAGTTGAAGGGTCGCGCCGAGCAGGATCAGGTTACCGTATCGGCGTGGGTCCGTCGTGCCATTAAGCACGAAATGCGCGAGCGACCGGGCAAACGAGCGAGTGAAAAGCTTGACATAATTCGATCGTCCGCATCGTACGAGTTTCCTACCGGCGATTACGAAGAAATGGCCGCCGAGGTCGAGTCCGGATATCACGCCGGGGTCTCGCATTGATCTTCATCGACTCCAATATTCCAATGTATCTCGTGGGGGCCGCTCACCCGAACAAGGAGCGAACGGTATCGATTCTCGAGCGACTCGCACGCGATGAAACAACACTGGTCACCGACGCGGAGGTCCTGCAGGAGATTCTTCACCGTTATGCAGCCATTGACAGGATGGATGCGGTACAGCCCGCCTTCGACGCGATCCTCGGTATTGTCGATGAGGTTTTTCCGGTCTCCGCCGATGATCTTATTCGGGCAAAATCCCTCTTTTTGAGCACGAAAGGACTCTCCGCCCGTGATGCGGTTCACGCTGCAATCATGATATCGCACGAGGTGGGCACTCTGTTCAGCTTCGATACCGGATTCGACGCGCTATCATTTCTCAAGCGTATGTCGTAGACCCAGGGCCGGGTGCTCGGTGAACGAATGCCGTTTTCCTTCGAACAACGTCACCAGATCGACAAGCTGTCCGTCTTCCAGCATAACGATATAATCGGAGAGGCGTTTCGCCCGGGATCGTTGACCAGTATGGCGCTATGGAACCGTCGGACGATCGCGACGCTTTGGCTGCGAAGCGTACCGCCGAGCTCGAGCATATCTATGACGGCGAGACCTACGACGACTGGTTTCTTCCGTCGGCGGAATCCCTGAGTCTTATCTACGATAACCTCCACACTGCGGGCCTCGGCGAATTATAGGAAAACCTATCTCGCGGCGCGACTGCAAAACGGCTGGGCAGCGCAAGTTTCGACGAACGTATAGCGGGAATCGGGGTTCACGGGGTGCTGACGGCGCCGACGGCCGCTATTTGAGCGGACAGACGCACCGATAGAGCAAATCAGGGCTGTTGCGGAAGTGTTTGTGCCGAGAAACGGACACACGTTTCCCGAAGGGCGTAACGGAGGAACTTGTCAGTTGAGGCGATCGGGATCGAATCCCGGTGGGGACCGCCCGATCTTGATCAGATGTCGGAGG
>PXAW01000248.1 GCA_003567055.1 Hyphomicrobiales bacterium | reverse complement strand
GCCGAGACACGCCATTTCGACGGCACTGTTGTCGTCATCTTCCAGCCCGCCGAAGAAGGCGGCGGCGGCGGTGACGAGATGGTGAAGGACGGCATGATGGATCGCTTCGGCGTGCAGGAGGTCTATGGCCTGCATAACATGCCGGGCCACCCGGTCGGCTCCTTCGCCATCCGCCCCGGCCCGATGATGGCCGCAGCCGACAGCTTCAGCATCGTCATCGAAGGCAAGGGCGGCCACGCGGCCATGCCGCACCAGGCGGTGGATACCGTGCTGGTAACCGCCAACATCATCCCCGCCCTGCAGGGCATCGTCTCGCGCAATGCCGACCCGCTGAAATCCGCCGTGATCTCCGTCTGCTCCATGCAGGGCGGCAACGCCTACAACGTCATTCCGCAGACGGTGACCCTGCTCGGCACCTGCCGCACGCTCGAGCCTGAGGTGCGCGACATGTGCGAGCGGCGCATCAAGGAGGTCGTCGATGGCGTCTGCGCCGCCTATGGCGCGAAGGCGAAGGTGGATTACCACCGCGGCTATCCGGTCACCGTGAACGATCCGGAGAAGACGCAGTTCATCGCCGATATCGCCGCCGAGATCGTCGGCCCGGACAAGGTCGCGACCGACATCGCCCCGCTGATGGGCGGCGAGGATTTCTCCTACATGCTCAATGCCCGCCCGGGCGCCTATATCTTCCTCGGCAACGGCGACAGCGAATCCTGCCATCATCCGGCCTATGTCTTCGACGACGAAGCCCTGCCCTACGGCGTCTCGCTCTGGGCCAAGCTCGTCGAGCGCGCGATGCCGGCCTCGGCCTGAGGAAGGCCGTCAAAACCCGTTAACGACCCTGAACGCTATCTGAATATCGCGCTCAGGGTCGGTCCAGCCAAGGTTTGGCATGGTGATTTCCAACAAGGGAGATCACCATGCGCCGCTTCGCCACCACCGCCTTCACCACCGCTTACTGCTTCGCCATGATCGGGCTGATCGGCGGCATCGGCGTGATGGCGTCCGGCGCGGGCCTTCCGACACCGAAGGCCGAGGGCAGCGTCGGCATGGCCCTGATTCTGCTTCTTCAGCACTGATCTGCGCATACCTGTTCCCGGGTAAATCCGCTTCCCAGTCGCATCGCCCCTGCTCTACCCTGCCGTAACGTCAAAAAGAATGCGGGAGGAGCATGAGATGGCCGCCGACGACACTTCGACCAATCCCCAGACCCTTCTCGAATCACACCGCCCCTCCGGTCGCCTCGCCGGCCGCGTCGCCTTCGTCACCGGGATCGGCTCCGTCGGGCCGGGATGGGGCAACGGCAAGGCCATCGCCGCGCTCTATGCCCGCGAGGGCGCGAAGGTCTTCGGCGTCGACATCAACCCGGATGCCGCAGAGGAAGCCTGCGCGGCGATTCGCGCCATCAGCGCGGCGGATGGCGGCGAATGCGCCGTCATGGCCTGCGACGTCACGCAGGAGGACCAGGTCGCAGCCGCGATCGCGGCATGCCGCGCCCGCTTCGGGGCAATCGACGTGCTCGTCAACAATGTCGGCATCGTCAAGCTCGACCGCGTCACCGAGATCGACGCCGCCGACTGGGACCGGGTCTTCGCCATCAACGTCAAGAGCGCCTACCTCACCGCCAAGCACATCCTGCCGGAGATGGAGGAGCGCGGGCGCGGCGCGGTGGTGAACATCGCCTCGATCGCCGCGATTCGGTACACCGGCGTGCCCTATGTCACCTATTACGCAACGAAATCGGCCATGCTCGGCCTCACGCGGGCCATCGCGCTCGAATATGCGGGCAAGGGCGTGCGCGCCAATGCGGTGCTTCCCGGCCTGATGGATACGCCGATGGTCACGGCCGGGCTCACCAGTGCCTACGCCACGCAGGGCGACGTTGCCGGCCTCAAACAGACGCGCGCGGCGCAATGCCCGATGGGGCGCATGGGCGACGCCTATGACGTCGCCACGGCCTGCCTCTACCTCGCCAGCGACGAAGCCAAATATGTCACCGGCGCGGAACTTGTCGTCGATGGCGGGATCACGCAGAAATTCGCCTGAGGAGCGCGATCGGGAGGAAAACCATGGCCGTTATCGATGAATTCCGGAAATTCGCCCTGCGCGGCAGCGTGGTCGATCTCGCCATCGGCGTGATCATCGGCGCGGCTTTCTCGCGCATCGTCGATTCGATGGTCAGCGACATGATGATGCCGATCATCGGCGCGCTCACCGGCGGGCTCGATTTCAACAACTACTTCCTGCCCCTGTCGGGCGAGGTCACCGCGAGCACGCTGGATGCGGCCCGCGAACAGGGCGCAGTGATCGCCTATGGCTCGTTCATCACCGTGGCGCTGAACTTCCTGATCATCGCCTGGGTGCTCTTCATCCTGGTGAAGCTGATCAACCGCCTCAAGGAGCGCGAGGAGCGGAAGGCGGAAGCCACACCCTCCCCGTCGGTCGAGCTCCCGGCGGATGTGAAAATTCTCGCCGAAATCCGCGATCTGCTCGCAGCCGGCGGCGCGGCCTCCCCTGCGCAGACCCCATCAGGCGGGCCGGATACGCCGGAAGATCGCAAGGCGTAAGCGGACCGAGGCCGCTCAGGTATCGATCACGCCCGCCGATTCCTGCTCCTTGAGCGAGCCCGGGCTCGGCATGGAGATGGTGTTGTACCCGGAATCCACATAGTGGATTTCGCCGGTGACGCCGTTCGACAGATCCGAGAGCAGATACAGCCCCGAGCCGCCGACATCCTCGATCGTCACCGTCCGCCGCAGCGGCGCATGCGCCTTCTGATAGGCGAACATCAGCCGCGCATCGGTGATGCCGGCGCCCGCCAGGGTGCGCACCGGGCCGGCGGAGATGGCGTTGACGCGGATGTTCTCCGGGCCGAGATCGGAGGCGAGGTAGCGCACGCTCGATTCGAGCGCGGCCTTGGCCATACCCATCACGTTGTAATTGGGCATGACCCGCATCGAGCCGCCATAGGTCAGCGTCAGCATCGAGCCGCCCGCGCGCATGCGCTTTGCCGCGCGCTGCGCCGCCTCGGTGAAGGAGAAGCAGGAGATCACCATGGTGCGCGAGAAATTCTCGCGGGTGGTGGCGTCGATATAGCGCCCCTTAAGCTCTTCCTTGGCCGAGTAGCCGATGGCGTGGACGAGGAAGTCGAAGCCGTCGCTCCAGGCCGCGTCGAGCTGCTCGAACACCGCGTCGAGCGAGGCCAGATCCTCGACGTCGCAGGGCATGACGAGATTGGAGCCCACCGATTCGGCCAGCGGCTTCACCCGCCGCCCGAGCGCATCACCCTGATAGGTAAAGGCCAGCTCGGCGCCCTGGTCCGCCACCGCTTTCGCGATTCCCCAGGCGATGGAATGGTTGTTGGCGACACCCATGATCAGGCCGCGCTTGCCCTTCATCAGACCGGTCAAAAGCCTGCCCTCCCCTTCAACCGCGCCTGATCAGGCGTCGGGATGTTTCATCACGATGGTCGCGTTGGTGCCGCCGAAGCCGAAGGAATTCGACATGAAACAGCCGATCTTCGCGTTGTCGCGGCGCTTGGTCGAGATCGGCATGTCGGAGAATTCCGGGTCGAGCTCGGTGATATGGGCATTCGCGCAGATGAATTCGTTCTGCATCATCAGAATCGAATAGATCGCCTCCTGCACGCCCGTGGCGCCGAGCGAATGGCCGGTGAGCGACTTCGTCGCCGCGATCGGCGGGCATTTCTCGCCGGAGCCGAAGATCTCGCGCAGGGCCTCGATCTCCTTGGCATCCCCCACCGGGGTCGCCGTGGCATGCGGATTGACGAAATCGATCGGGGCTTTCACCGTCGAGAGCGCCTGGCGCATGCAGCGCACCGCGCCCTCGCCCGACGGCGCGACCATGTCGTAGCCGTCCGACGTGGCGCCGTAGCCGACGATCTCGGCGATGATGGTAGCGCCGCGCGCCCTGGCGTGCTCCATCTCCTCGAGCACCAGCACCCCCGCGCCACCGGCGATGACGAACCCGTCGCGATAGCGGTCATAGGCGCGCGAGGCGGTCTCGGGCGTGTCGTTGTACTTGCTCGACATCGCGCCCATGGCGTCGAACAGGTTGGAGAGCGTCCAGTCGAGATCCTCGCAGCCGCCGGCGAAGATGATGTCCTGCCGTCCCGCCTGGATCGTCTCGAAGGCATTGCCGATGCAATGATTCGAGGTGGCGCAGGCCGAGGAGATCGAATAGTTCACGCCCTTGATCTTGAACCAGGTCGCGAGCGTCGCGGCTGCGGTCGAGGACATCGCCTTGGGCACGGCGAAGGGGCCGATGCGCTTGGGGCCCTTGTCCTGGGTGATCCGCGCCGCCTCGACGATGGTGCGCGTCGAGGGTCCGCCGGAGCCCATGATGATGCCGGTGCGCTCGTTGGAGATGTCCTTCTCCTCGAGCCCGGATTGCGCGATCGCCTGGTCCATGGCGACATGGTTCCAGGCCGTGCCACCGCCGTGGAAGCGCATGGCGCGGCGATCGACCAGCGCCTCGACATCGATCTTCGGCGCGCCATGGACATGGCAGCGGAAGTTCAGGTCGGCGTATTCCTGTGCGAAACCGATACCGGAGCGCCCCTCGCGCAGGGAGGTCGTGACCTCCTGCGTATCATTGCCGATGGAGGAGACGATCCCCATTCCCGTGACGACGACGCGTCTCATGTGCAACTCCCTTCCGCCGCGATTGGAGCCCGCGCGAGCCCGAAGCGGATTGTTCTTCAAGCATTGTTCTCTCCGGCGGCCACGCCGCCGTGCTCACCTTGCCGGTCACCCGGCCCCGTGATGCTCAGGCCGCTTCCGGCTTGAACAGCCCGACGCGCAGATCCTTGGCTTCGTAGATGCGCTTGCCGTCCGCCTCGAGGAAGCCGTCGGCCACGCCGAGCACCAGCTTCGAGCGGAAGACGCGCTTGAGATCGACGCCGTAGACGACCTTCTTGACGCTCGGCAGCACCTGATCGGCGAATTTCACCTCGCCGACACCGAGCGCGCGCCCGCGCCCCTCGGCGCCGAGCCAGCCCAGGTGGAAGCCGACCATCTGCCACAGGGCATCGAGCCCGAGGCAGCCCGGCATCACCGGATCGCCCTGGAAATGGCAGGGGAAGAACCAGAGGTCGGGGCGTACGTCGAGCTCGGCACGCACATGCCCCTTGCCGTAGGCGCCGCCGTCTTCGCCGACGGAGGTGATACGGTCGAACATCAGCATGGGCGGCAGCGGCAGCTGCGCGTTACCGGGGCCGAACATCTCGCCGCGACCGCAAGCGAGGAGTTCCTCGTAAGTGAAGCTGGTTTGACGGTCCATGTGTTTCCGGCCGATCCTTTCGGGCTCATCGTTCTTGCTCCGGCACAGTTTGCCGGCGCGCGTCTGTTAACATAGTGTAACTGGCCATCAAAGGCACCTCCATGCCCTTTCCACGCCATTGCGCAGAAAATCAACGCGCCATGTCGAACGGCGAGATACCGAGGTGATGCGACAACGGGCTGAACGGGATGCCGTTCCAACGCGGAATCCGTTCGTATCGGGCATCATGCGGGGCTCTACGGGTTGCGAAACGGGCCCGGCAACCCTATACGAGTGTAGGGGTGCCACACGTGAATGAAGAAGCGGTCGTCATGGATCAGATGGTGTCGATGAACAAGCTGACAGGCCAGCCGGGCTCGGTAGCGCGTACGGGTTGTCCGCTGTCGGATCTGCGTGACAAGCTGCGCCGTGTCGGCCTGCGCCCGACGCGCCAGCGTGTTTCGCTGGGCTGGCTCTTGTTCGGCAAGGGCGATCGCCACATCACGGCGGAGATCCTCTTCGAGGAAGCCTCGCGCGCCCGCGTCCCGGTTTCCCTCGCCACCGTCTACAACACCCTCCACCAGTTCACTGAAGCCGGCCTGTTGCGTCAGCTCGCGGTGGATGGCTCCAAGACCTATTTCGACACCAATCCGAGCGAGCACCATCATTTCTTCGTCGAGGATGACGAGCAATTGATGGATGTCCCCGCCGAAGGTGTGACGGTCATGGATCTTCCCGAG
>PXAW01000312.1 GCA_003567055.1 Hyphomicrobiales bacterium | reverse complement strand
TGCTGCTCGACGAGCCTTTTGCAGGCATCGATCCGATTGCCGTCGGCGACATCCAGAACCTGGTGCGCCACCTCACCCGGCGCGGGATCGGCGTGCTGATCACCGATCACAATGTGCGCGAGACGCTCGGCCTGATCGACCGGGCCTATATCATCCATTCCGGCCGCGTCCTCACCGAGGGCACGCCGCAGGAGATCGTCGCGAATCCGGATGTGCGCAAGCTCTATCTCGGCGAGGATTTTCGTCTCTGAGAATGCCCTTGCGTCAGTTGAAGATCGCTTCGTAGAAGCGGACGTCGCGGGTCTCCTGGATGAACTGAGGCGGCGGCAGGACCGGGCTGATGAACATCCCCTCGACGAGACCGCGCCCCGGATGGCGGATATTGTACATCCGGCCTTCGAGTGGCGGATGCACGGGGGCGGCAAAGAGGATGGCGAAGGGCTGGCGCTGCGTCGGCAGGCCGGAATAGGGCGAGCGCCGCACGTCCAGCAGGCGCATCTCCACCTGTCCGCCGATTCCCTCCAGCGTGAAGGTCTTGCCGCGATAATCCGTGAAATCGTCGTAAGTCAGCTTGTCGAGCATGATGCCACCCGTGATCGTCCCATGCGATCCCGGATAGCATGATTCGCAGCATGAAACATCCCGTCTGCATAGCGGCAGACGTCAGGCCATGGCCTCGTCCAGAGCCGCGATGACGCGGTCGACTTCCTCGAGGGTGTTGTAATGCACCATCGAAACGCGCACCACGCCGCCCATCGGGCTCAGCCCAAGTGATTCCAACAGCCGGCGGGAGTGGAAATCGCCGAAGCGGATGCCGATCTGCGCCGCATCGACCTTGCGCACGATCGCTTCGCTGTCGAGCCCGTCCGCCTTGAAGGAGATGGTCGGCACCCGCGTCGCCTTGTCGGAGCCGCGATCGCCGATGATGCGCACGCCGTTCTTGCCGCGCAGATAGTCGAGCAGCCGCTCGCCGATCAGGGCCTCGTGCTCGGCGACATCCTCGAAGGCGCGCGCGATCGCGGCATGATCGCCGGTGCCGCCGCCCAGTTCATCAAAGTAATCGACGATGCCGGCAGAGCCCCAGGCGAGCTCATAATTGGTATTGCCGGGCTCCAGCTTGGCGGGGACTTTGTCCTTGTCGTAGAAATAATGGTACAGATTATCCAGCTCGCGCAGCAGGTCGTAGCGCCCGTAGAGCACGGCGAAATGCGGACCGTAGGTTTTGTAGAAGCTGAACACGTAATAATCGGCATCCAGCGCCTGCACATCGACGGCGCGGTGCGGGGCATAGGCGACACCGTCGACCACGAGCTTCGCGCCGCCCGCATGGACCTTGTCGGCAATGGCGCGGATCGGGTTGATCGTGCCCAGGATGTTGGAGACATGCGTGACGCAGACGAGCTTTGTCTTCTCGGTCATCAGCGCTTCGAGATCGGCCAGATCGACCGTCGCCGTCTCGCGATTGATCTCCCAGAACTTGAAGACGACGCCGCGCGCTTCCAGCGTCAGCCAGGGGCCGATATTGGTCTCGTGGTCGAAATTGGTGAGGATCACCTCGTCGCCGGGCTGGAACTGGCTGGCCATGGCCTGGGCCAGGGTGCGCATCATCATGGTGGCGGAGGCGCCGAGCACGATCTCTTCCGGGCGCTGCGCGTTCATGTAGCGCGCGATCGCCGCGCGCGCCTCCTGCACCCGCGCCGTGGCGCGCTGCGAATGGCCGTAGGAGGCGCCGGTCTGCACGCTGGTGGTGAGCAGGTACTCGCTGATGCGCTCGGCCACGGGCCTGAGCACGAGGGAGCCGCCGGCATTGTCGAAATAGGCGAAACCGTCCGCGAGAGCCGGGAACTGGCTGCGCACATGCGCGATATCGAGAGCCATGGGGTCTCCTTGGCGTGGAACGAAGCGCGGGCGTGGAACGAAGCGCGGGCGTGGAACCAAGCGCGCGACCCGAGGTAGCGTCGTTCCATTAATGGTGCAGGATCTGGCTCAGGAACAGTTGCGTGCGGTCATAACGCGGATTGTCGAAAAACGCATGGGGCGGCGCCTGTTCGACGATTTCGCCCTGATCCATGAAGATCACCCGGTCGGCCACCTTGCGGGCGAAGTTCATCTCGTGCGTGACCACGATCATGGTCATGCCCGATTGCGCCAGCTCGATCATGGCTTCCAGCACCTCGTTGATCATTTCCGGATCAAGCGCGGAAGTGGGCTCGTCGAACAGCATGATCTTCGGATTCATGCACAGCGCCCGGGCGATGGCGACGCGCTGCTGCTGGCCGCCGGAGAGCTGGAGCGGGTATTTGAGCGCCTGTTCGGGTATGCGCACCCGCTCCAGAAAGTGCATCGCCACCGCTTCCGCCTCGGCCTTGGGGGTCTCCTTCACCCAGATCTGCGCCATGGTGCAGTTCTCCAGCACGCTGAGATGCGGGAACAGGTTGAAGCTCTGGAAGACCATGCCGATATCGCGGCGGATCAGGTCATTCTGCTTCTCGTCCTTGCCATAGGCCTTGCCGTTGATGATGACATCGCCTTCCTGGTGGACTTCCAGCTGGTTGATGCAGCGGATCATGGTCGATTTGCCCGATCCGGAGGGGCCGCAGACCACGATCCGCTCCCCCTCATAGACCGTCAGATCGATATCCTTCAGCACCTGGAAATTGCCGTACCACTTGCTCATGCCCACCAGTTCGATCACGGAGCGACCGGACTGCTTGGCGCTGGCGACGGATTTTTCGATCGTATCAGTGCTCACGCCATCCTCCTTCAGCGTCGTGCGCCGGCTTCGAGCTTGCGCTCGAGGTTGATCGAGTATTGCGACATCAGGAAGCAGAAGAAGAAGTAGATCAGCGTGATGAAGAAGAACGGCTCGATGAACAGCCCCAACCAGCGGGTATCCTCACCCACCGAACGGGCCATGTTGAGCAGATCGAACAACCCGATGATCGAGACCAGCGTGGTGTCCTTGAACAGGCCGATGAAGTTGCCGACGATGGTCGGGATCATGATCTTCAACGCCTGCGGCATGATGATCAGCGTCGTCGCCTGCCAGTAGCCCAGCCCCATCGCGGCAGCGGCTTCGTACTGCCCCTTCGGGATCGCCTGCAGCCCGCCGCGGATCACCTCTGCCATATAGGCGGCGGCGAAGAGACAGACGGCGACGATGGCGCGCACCAGCTGGTTCACCTCCACGCCCACGGGCAGGAACAGCGGCAGCATGGTGTTGAACATGAACAGGATGGTGATCAGCGGCACCGAGCGGAACAGCTCGATGAAGCCGGTACACATCAGCCGGATCAGTGGCATGGTCGAGCGCCGCCCCAGCGCCAGCAGGATGCCCGACGGCAGCGAGAAGGTGATGCCGATACCGGAGATCACCAGCGTCAGGAACAGCCCGCCCCATTGCCGTGTGGAGACGAAGGACAATTCCCACTGCGACACCAGCACCACGGCGATGGCGAAGACGCCGATCAGCGAGAGCCGGCCGAATTTGAGCTGCTCCTCTTCCGATTTGCCGGAAGCGCCGAGGATCTCGCCCATCATCCGGGTGAAACTCTTGCCGTGGAACAATTCGGTGAAGACCGTGAGCCAGACCCAGATCAGCCCGGTGAGACCGGCCGAGATCAGCGCCATCCACAACACGCCCTTGTCGCCACCGAGGAAGAAGTAGGAAGCCAGGAACGGATAGAGCATCACGGCGGTGATGCCGATCGCGACCTTGGACTGGACCTTCGGGAACCAGAGCGGCGCCACCCACAGGATCAGCGCGAGAAAGCCCAGATTGATGCGCCAGATCTGGTCCTTGGGGTAGAGCCCGTAGATCAGGTTGTCGAACCATTGGATCACGCCGGGCCAGCAGGCGCCGGAGCGCCCGACGAGATCGAGGCATTCGCGCCGGTTTTCCGCCTGCCAGACCGCGTTGAACACGGCCCAGTTCAGCACCCAGGCGAGGAAGACATAGACGATATAGGCGCCGACGATCGTCAGCAGCGTGTTGGAGACGTTGGAGAACAGGTTCTGGCGCATCCAGCCGATCACGCCGACCGTGCTGGGCGGGGCCGCCCGCTCCGGCTTCGGCTGGAAGATCAGCGGCTGAGTCTTGGTGGTGGTTGTGGTGGAGTCGCTCATCTCTCAGCGCTCCTTCAGGAGAATGCGGCGGTTGTAGGGGTTCATGATCAGCGACACGAACAGGCTCACGATGCAGTAGAAGGCCATGGTCATGGCGACGATCGGGATCGCGCGCCCGGACTGGTTCAGCGACGTGTTCATCCACACACTCACGAGATCGGGGAAGCCGATGGCGATGGCCAGCGAGGAATTCTTGGTGACGTTCAGGTACTGGCTGATCAGCGGCGGAATGATCACCCGCAGGGCCTGCGGCAGGATGATCAGCCGCATGGTCCAGGAGGGCTTCACGCCGAGGGCGCGCGCGGCCTCCGTCTGCCCGTGGCTGACCGACTGCACGCCCGAGCGCACGATCTCCGCGATGAAGCAGGAGGTGTAGATCGCCAGCGCCAGCACCAGTGCGCACAGGGCAGGCGGGACACTGAGGCCGCCGCGATAATTGAAGCCCTGCAATGCCGGGACGTCCCAGGCGAGCGGCGCCCCCGAGAGCAGGAAGACCGCGAGCGGCAACGCCACGATCACGGCGAGGCCGGCACTCACGGCCGGGAAATACTTGCCGGTTGCTTCCTGCCGCTTGCGTGCCCAGTAGCGCAGGCCGACCGCAGCCGCGATGGCGATCACCAGCGCAATCAGCGTCACGGTGAAGCCGTCGCCGGGGACGGGGCCGGGCATGTAGAAGCCGCGATTGTTGAGGAAGAACAGCCCGCCCCAGTCGAGGCTGTCGCGCGGGCGTGGCAGCAGATTGAAGACGCCGAAATACCAGGCGATGATCTGCAGGAGCAAGGGCGTGTTGCGCAGGATCTCGATATACCAGCGCGCAATGGTGCGCACGAGCCAGTTCTTCGACATGCGCATCAGCCCTACGATCAGGCCGATCACGGTGGCGCCGATGATGCTGATCACCGCCACGAGCAGGGTATTGGCGATGCCGACCTGGAAGACGCGGAAATAGCTGTCGCCCTCGCGATAGGGGATCAGCGTGAAGCTGATGCCGAAACCGGCGGAGACGTTGAGGAAGCCGAACCCCGCCGACATGCCGCGCTGGGCCATGTTGTCGATGGTGTTCGTGACGAAATACCAGCCGAGCCCGAAAATGCAGACGACTGTGACGAACTGGAAGACGATCGCACGAAACGTCTCATTGTTCAGGATCGACGACGAGGGTTTCGAGCCTCGCATCGCGGTCGATTCGGTGATGGCCATCGGGCGCTCCGCACAGGGACGACTGAACTACCGCCGGATGACCCGGCTCCGCTGGGGAGCCGGGCCGGGGTCACGTGCCGATCAACGGAAAGGCATGGCGTAGATCAGGCCGCCACGGGTCCACAGATCGTTCTGCGTACCAGCGCGCGGGATACCGATCGCCGTGTTTTCGCCGACATTGGCCTCGTAGATTTCGCCGTAATTGCCGACATGGGTCAGCACGCTGACCATGAAGTCGTTCGGCAGGCCCATTTCTTCACCGATGGCGCCCTCGACGCCCAGCAGGCGGCGGATGGCGGGGGAATCGGATTCGAGCATCTCGGCGACGTTCTCCGAGGAGACGCCGAGCTCTTCGGCTTCGATCATGCCGAACAGGGTCCAGCGCACGATGTCGCCCCAGTTGCTGTCATCGGCGCGCACGACCGGGCCGAGGGGCTCCTTGGAGATGGTCTCGGGCAGGATGACGTGCTCTTCCGGATTCGGGAAGGCCGAGCGACGGGCGGCGAGGCCCGACTTGTCGTTGGTGTAGGCATCGCAGCCGCCGCCGAGATAGGTTTCGACGAGGACGTTGACGTTTTCGTTGGTGACCGGCGTGAACTCCATGTCGTTGGCGCGGAAATAATCCGCCAGGTTGAGCTCCGTGGTCGTGCCCGTCAGCACGCAGACCGTGGCGCCGTCGAGTTCCATGGTCGAGGTGATGCCGGTATCGACCGGAACCATGAAGCC
>PXAW01000015.1 GCA_003567055.1 Hyphomicrobiales bacterium | reverse complement strand
TCGACACGGGCGATGCGCCCCTCGTCGAAACCGCCATGCACGAGCATGTGATAGGCCATATGGGCGCGCGCGGTGGAGAGCCGCCAATTGTCGTAATCGGCGGAGCGGAAGGGCCGGCCATCGGTATGGCCGCGGATCACCAGCGGCTCGGGGCGTTGCCCCAGAACCTGGGCGAGGGTGCGCAGCACACCGACCACTTCCGGCTTGGGCTCGGCGGAGCCGATCGCGAACATGCCGAAATGCGCCGCATCCGTGAGGCTGATCAGCATGCCTTCGGGCGTCGCCCGCACTTCCAGAACGGGCTGATCGGCCAGTTGCGGCAATTCCGTTTCGATCTGGCGGGCGATCTCGGCGCGCAACGCGGCGGCTGCGATTTCGGCCTCGCTCGGCGCTTCCTCGGTCAGCACCTCCTCGATCACGCGCGCGAGCTCGATCTCACCCTCGACGCTCGACTCTTCGAGCAGGCCGGGATCGGCATCGGTGAAGGTGTCGAGCGCGGGCAGCGGCTCCTGCTCGATCTGTGCGATCGCGAGCGCATCGACATCGGCGGCGGGCTCCTCGACCACCTCGATCACGATCATGCCCTGGCCGGCGAAATCGCTCTCTTCATCCCGCATGACTGTCTCGGTCTCATCGCTCTCGACGAAGAGCGGGAACGGCAGCAGCGCCTCGTCGGTCGCGGGCTCACCCTCGCCGGGGCCGAGTTCGGGGAAGGCGGCGCCGGCATCGGTGAGGCCGCGCGGGCCGGTCGAGCCGTCGCCATCGGCGCGGGCCATGCGCGGCTGCGGCGCGGTCTGCCAGTAGACCGGGTCGAAGGGATCGCGGAACGCGTCGCCGCCGGGCAGGCCGGGCTCGCCGCTTTCGCCGGGGGAGATGTCGATCGCGGCGCTGGGCGGCTGGCGCTCGTCGAGCTCTGCGGCGAGTTCGGCCAGCACGGCATAGGGGTCGTGGAAGAGCTCGCTCTCGGAAAAGCGCGGGCGCTCGCCGCCGGCGACATCCGAGCCCTCGCCACCCTCGCCGGGATCGCCGCGCGGGGGCACCACGGTGGAATGCTCGTCGCCATCGGCGCCGCTCGACGAGGATTCGGGATCGCGCAGACCTTTGCGGTCGCTCGTCGCCTCGGCCAGATTGATGGGGTTGAAATAGTTCGCCACCATCTCCTTGGCTTCGTCATCGGTGGCGTTGATGAGCCACATCACCAGGAAGAAGGCCATCATCGCCGTCATGAAATCCGCGAATGCGATCTTCCAGACGGTGTTCTTGCCGTCACCCAGATCGGATTCGCGCTTGCGGCGCACGATGATGATTTCCTGGGGCTGCTTGTCGTCCATGACGGAATGTCCTCAGGTCTGGTTCGCATCGCCGGACAGGATCCGGGACCATTGGGCGATCTGGGTTTCGAGAGTGGTATCGGCGCAGCTGACGCGTATATCGGGGCGCCCGGACACCACATGCAGGACGAGGCCGGGGCGCTCGGGCAGCTTCGCGCGCAGGGCGTCGAGCAGATCCTGCGGACCCGCGACATGGATCTCGGCGCCGGCCTCCCCGCTCGCGAACAGCCGCTCCAGCATGGCAGCCATCTCGGCGCAGGCCTTCTCGCGCAGGGCTCTGGCGAGGAAGGGCTCGAGCGCGCGGGCAAGCTTTTCGGCAAGACGCGTTTGCAGATCTGTCAGCCCTGCTTCGAGCGCCTCGGCGAGGCGCGCCGATTCTTCCGCGACCCATGCAGCGCGCGCCTCTTCGAGCGCTTGCTCATGCGCCCCGGCGAGTTCGGCGACCACCGCCTCGCGGGTTTCCCGCTCCGCCTCGGCGCGGCCTGCCTCATGGGCCTGCGCGCGGGCCTGTTCCAGCGCTTCGGCCAGCTGCGCATCGGCCCTTGCCTGGGCCTCCGCGCGCCCCGCCTCATAGCCGCGCTGCCAGGCCTCCTCCGAAGCGTGGCCGCGCCGGGTTTCCGCGATCGGGCGAGCCGGGCGGTCATCGCGGACCGGCTCAGGTGCGGGGAGGAGCTGGAATTCCTCGAGGAAGCTCTGGATCGGGCGCGCCATGATCAGGCATCCTCGCTTTCACGCATCCACTGGCGCAGGATGTGCACCGCCTGCTCCTCGTTGAGATTGACGATCTGTTCGAGGCGCTTGACCGTGTTGGTGTTGAACCTCGACGAGACGTCGGCGATCAGATCGACATCCCCTGATCCACCCGCCATGCGGTCAGCCAGGGCAGCGGGACCATAACCCCCCGCTTCACTCTCGATCGCAACCGGGGCTGCGGCCTGCTCGATCGCCTGCTGCTCCTCGCCCTGCGGACGCTGCACGATGGCGTTGACGGCGGGGCGCAGGCCGAACCAGATCACCATCGCAGCCACCAGCAACATGGCGAGCGCGCTGACGATGTTGCCGGTCTGGCGCACGAGGATCTCGGTGATGTCGGGCCCGGGAACGGGAGCGAAATTGCCGTTATCCTCGAGGAAGTTCACGACCGCCACCTTGAGCGTGTCGCCGCGCTCGCTGCGCAGGCCGGCAGCCGATGCGGCCAGCGCCTCGATTTCGGCGATCTGCGCGGCGATCTCCGCCTCGCCGGCACCTTCGCCGAGGGCAGCGGCAAGGCGCCCGTGATTGACGAGCAGGGCGATCGAGAGATTCTCGATGGCATAGCCCTCGCTGCTGGTCTGGATCTGCTTGGAGGAGATCTCGAAATTGGTCAGATCCTCCCGGCGCTGCACTTCCTCGCTCGACTGCTCGCCCGGCGTGGCGCCGACTTCCTCATCGGGGATGTTCTGCTGCACGGTGGTGGGGGTGTCGCGCGAGAGATTTTGCGCGGTCTCGTTTTCGCGAATGGTGCGGATCGAGCGTTCGACACGGGAATCGGGATCGAAGATGGTCTCGTTGATCACCCGGCGATCGGTGTTGAGGCTCGCCTTGACGCTGACCTCGAAATTGTCGAGCCCCAGATACGGGGCGAGGGTGCGGCGGATATTGCCCTCGATCTCGCGATTGACGGTGGCGGTGAGCGTCGCCACCCGCCCGGTCGCACCATTGGCGCCGTCATCGCCGGAGGCGAGCAGCGTGCCGTCGGTGGAGAGCACCGTGACACGCTCGACGCTCATCCCCGGCACGGCGGCGGCGACGAGATGGCGGATCGATTGCGCCGCGCCACCGGCATCGGGTGATTCCATGCGCACCACGACCGAGGCGGAGGGCGGGCGCTGTTCGCGGCGAAACGAGCCGGGATCGGCCATGACGATATGCACGCGCGCCGCCGAGACACCGCGTATCGCCTGGACCGAGCGGGCGATCTCGCCTTCGAGCGCGCGCACCCGGGTGACTTCCTGCATGAAGGAGGTGATGCCGAGCGAGCCGAGATTGTCGAACAGTTCGTAGCCGGCATTGGCGCTGTAGGGCAGCCCCTTCTCGGCCAGCAGCATGCGCGCCCGCGCCGTCTGCGAATGCGCCACCATCACCGCATTGCCGGCGGTGTTGACGTCGAATGCGACGCCGGCTTCCGTCAGGGCCGAGCCGATACGGGTCACATCCTCGCGCTCGAGCCCGGAATAGAGCACCGTGAGCTGCGGGCGGCTGAGATAATAGGCCGAGAGGCCGATGGTGAGAAACACCGTCAGCCCTACCAGAGCCAGGACCATCAGACGCCTGGCACCCAGTTCCTGCAGGCTCACCCATAACTTGTCGGCATGTTCGCGCGCGCTCATCGTGCCTCTCGCCCTGTTCCACCTCGATGATGCGGGCAGCCGCCGGGGCGCATACACCGCATCAGGGGCCACTCTGGCGGTTCAATCTTGTCCGAGGATTGCGTCATGCGGTTTGCGCCATAGATACTCACCGTCGTGTAATGCCGTCGGTCGTGACGGCGACGAGGGGGGGCAGGGATTGAGCGAGGGCGAGACTCCACCGGAAGGAGATCAGGTGCCGGATGGCGCGGACCATCCTGCGCAAACCGGTCCGACCCTGAAGATCGCGCCGGCGATGAGCCTCGTCGATGCCGCGCAATGGGATGCCTGCGCGCTTGCCGCCGCGACGCCGGACGAGCGCGACGATCCCTTCATCCGCCACGCCTTCCTGTCAGCGCTGGAAGATGCCGGCTGCGTGCGGGCCGAGACCGGCTGGGGGCCGGCGCATGTGCTGCTCGAAGACGAGGGCGGCGCGCTGATGGGCGCCGTGCCCTGTTATCTGAAGGGCCATTCGCGGGGCGAATACGTGTTCGATCAGGGCTGGGCGGATGCCTATGAGCGCGCCGGCGGGCGCTATTATCCCAAGCTCCAGGTCTCCATCCCCTTCACCCCGGTGACCGGCACGCGCCTGCTCGCGCCGCCGGGAGAGGATGGCAAAGCTGTCCGCGCGCAGCTGATTTCGGGCCTGCGCGCCCTGCGTCGCCAGACCGGCGCCTCCTCCATCCACGCCACCTTCCTGCGCGAGGATGATTTCAACGCCTTCACCGCCGACGGTTTCCTCACCCGCATCGACCAGCAATTCCACTGGTTCGATGACGGTTATGGCGATTTCGAAGGTTTCCTCGCCAGCCTCGCCTCACGCAAGCGCAAGGCGATCCGGCGCGAGCGGCGCGATGCGCTGGCCGACGAGATCAGCGTGGAATGGGTCACCGGCTCCGATCTCACCGAGGCGCATTGGGATGCCTTCCACGCCTTTTATGAGGATACCGGCGCGCGCAAATGGGGGCGGCCCTATCTCAACCGGGAATTCTTCTCGCTGATCGGCGAGCGCATGCCGGAGCGGGTGCTCCTGATCCTGGCAAAGCGCGCCGGGCGCTATATTGCGGGCGCGATCAACTTCATCGGCAAGGATGCGCTCTACGGGCGCAACTGGGGCTGCATCGAGGATCACCCCTTCCTGCATTTCGAGATCTGCTATTACCAGGCCATCGATTACGCCCTCGCGCACGGGCTGGCGCGGGTCGAGGCCGGGGCGCAGGGCGAGCACAAGCTCACGCGCGGCTATCGCCCGGTGACGACGCGCTCGGCCCATCTCATCGCCGATCCCGGCCTGCGCCGCGCCGTGGCGGATTATCTGCGCCGCGAGAGCGGTTATGTCCGCGCCGTCAGCGAGGAACTGACCGAGGCCCTGCCCTTCCGGCGCGACCAGCGCGACGGGAAAGCCTGATCCGGCCTTGACCGGAGGGCCACGGGGGGCACACTCGCAGGCAGACGATTCACGGCCATGCCCGGCACGGACCGGCCAGCGAGGAGAGTTAAGCCGATGAGCACGAAGCCCGAGACCACCTATGACGACAGCAATGTCTTCGCCAAGATCCTGCGCGAGGAGCTGCCCTGCCACAAGGTCTATGAAAACGACGACGTGCTCGCCTTCATGGATATCATGCCGCGCGGGGACGGGCATTGCCTCGTCATTCCCAAGACGCCCGCACGCAACTGGCTCGATGCCAGCCCGCAGCAGCTCGCTTCGGTCGCCGAGGCGGCGCAGACGATCGCGCGCGCGGCGATGAAGGCTTTCAAGGCGGACGGGATCACCATCCAGCAATTCAACGAACCGGCGGGCGGGCAGGTTGTGTTCCACCTGCATGTCCACGTGATCCCCCGTTTCGACGGTGTGCCCCTGCGCCCGCATACGGGCGAGATGGCGGATCAGGCGCAGCTCGCACAGCACGCCGAAACGCTGCGCGCGGCGCTTCCGGGCTGAATACCAGATAAATCGGAACACGCTCCAGGGGCGCTTCGGGCATGGGGACCGGAGCGCCCTTTTTATGCGCGCAGAGAATTGCAAAAACCTCGTTAACCATAAGCATGTAATATGTATTACGCAAACGTATTCTTAATTGACTTCTGCCATCAAAAACTAAATATTCAATGCATCGGGAATTTAGATATCTTAATCAGGAGTGAGCAAGATGACCACGACACCAGTTACCTTCGGAAGCACCCGGCAGAGCTTCGACACCAGCCGTGCCGATGCCACGCAGCAGGATTTCAAGACCGCGTTCAGCCGCGTCAACCGGGATGCCGATACGGCCCCGAAGGCGCAGAGCCTGATCGATATCAACAAAACCGGCGATAAGGGCCGAAACGAGACCGAACGGCAG
>PXAW01000299.1 GCA_003567055.1 Hyphomicrobiales bacterium | reverse complement strand
GTTGGCGGGCTGGTTTTTGGCGCACCAGAGTTTGATGATGGTTTCGCCGACATGGACAGCCCTGAGACTTTCGAGGCCACGAATGTCCGCCTCAACGATTTTTCCTTCTATCCGAATGATCCGCCAACCATTCTGTACGAGTATGATTTTGGTGACGGGTGGGTCCACGATATCAGTTTGAAGCGCGTCGCCGGGGAGATCGGAACACAGTATCCTATATGTGTCGACGGCGCCCGAAATGCGCCGCCGGAAGACGTCGGCGGGCCATTCGGCTATGCAGAATTCCTTGAAGCCTGGAACGATCCCTCACACGAGGAATACAAAGCTATGCGCCGCTGGGCCGGGCGGAAGTTTGATCCCGAGCGGTTTGATCCGGAGGTTTCGACGAAAGCGATCCGCAAAGCTCTCAGACTCTGCCGTGGCGGGTATCGGTTCCGCATTGAAGGTTGACCGTTCGGCGGTAGCTCATGCGTCTCCCATGCTGCGGATACTGCACGAGGTTGCCTGGCGGAAGCATCTTGGGCGCACGACTGTATATGGTTTTCGAATCAGCGCTGATTTCGCAGTTGACAGTGCATAACATTATGCATACCGTCTCGGTCAGGCAGCGGGAAAAACGCTTATATATCAAGGTATTGGAGATTTTGACTGCACTCCCCTAGGGAGCGCCAAAATCTTTCTCAAGTCGTAATGATAAACGCTTTTCGCGCTGTATTCCGATCTTCGATGAGAAGGAGGTCAGAGATGTCGAAACGCGAGGAGGCTGCCGCCGTGCCGGCGAGCCGCTTCAGGCGCATTCGGCGTTGACCCATCAATGGAAATGTTCGCCGCTCGATGGCGCGTTTGAAGGCGGGGCGCACAAGAGACCCGAGATTGGCGAAGCGGCAATGGCGCTTGCATGCCGCCGCACCGTTTCTTCAGCCGCAGCACCGTTTCTTCGTGAGTATCCGGGTTGGATCCGCGAATACGAGCGCGCCCATGCCATGCGAGCGGCGCTTTTGTGTCCGCCCTGGCCCGAACCGCTTTGAACATGGTGCTCCAGGCATCGGGCAGCGGAAAACCGAAGCTGCAATGCACCAGAGTGCCGCTGCGTCATTGTGTATGTATTGACATCAATTCATCGGCAATGGTTCGCTGGTGCTTCGCCTCACAACGTGATTCCTGATCCGTCCCGTGGAACCGGGACGTTCTCGCATGCATTTTCGTCGTGCAGCAGGCCATCGCGCAGCAGGAAGAGGAGTCGCTTGATGACCACCAGCAAAGCCGCCGCCATCGCCCCCGATGACGCCGCTTCGTTCTTCACCGATACACGCGCGCGCACCGAGGCCCTCGTCGCGCCTCTCGTACCGGAAGACATGATGCTGCAATCGATGGAGGATGCCAGCCCCGCCAAGTGGCATCTCGCGCACACGACATGGTTCTTCGAAGAGTTCGTCCTGAGAAAATATCTCCCGGATTACCGCGCGATCGATGACCGCTTCGCCTTTCTGTTCAACTCTTATTACGTGCAAGCGGGCCCCCGCCACGCCCGCGACAAGCGGGGCATGATTTCCCGCCCCGACAATGCGGCGGTCATGGCCTATCGCGCCCATGTGGATGAGGCGCTCGGGACGTTGCTCGCCAGCGACCGCGATGACAGCAACGAGATCGCGGAACTGGTGGAACTCGGCTGCCATCACGAGATGCAGCATCAGGAACTGCTCGTGACCGACCTGCTGCACGGCCTTTCCCATAACCCGCTCCTGCCCGCTTATCGCGCTCCCGAACCGATGCAGGTCACCGGCGAGGTGGCGCTCGAATTCACCCGGCATGACGGTGGCCTCGTCGAGATCGGCCATGACGGGAACGGATTCGCCTATGATTGCGAGGGGCCGCGCCACAAGACCTGGCTCGACCCGTTCGCGATCGCGCAAAGGCCGGTGACGAACCGGGACTGGATCCGGTTCATGGAGGATGGCGGCTATGAAAACCAGGCGCTCTGGCTGAGCGACGGCTGGGCCTGCCGCCAGCGCGAGGGCTGGGACACGCCGCTCTACTGGTGGCAGCAGGACGATGCCTGGTGGAACTACACCCTGCGCGGCCCCCAGCCCATCAATCCGGACGCGCCGGTATGCCATGTCAGCTATTACGAGGCCGATGCCTTCGCCCGCTGGGCCGGTGCGCGTCTGCCCACGGAGGCGGAATGGGAGGTGGCGTTCCGCGATCGGCCCATAACCGGTAATTTTCTCGAAAAATCGCAGTTCCGTCCGCTCCCCGGCAACGGGCCCTGGGGCGATGTCTGGGAGTGGACGCAAAGTCCGTTCACCCCCTATCCGGGCTTTCGCCCGCCGGAAGGCGCCATCGGCGAGTACAATGGCAAGTTCATGGTCAACCAGCTGGTCCTGCGCGGCGGCTCCTGCGCGACGCCCGCCGCACAGATGCGACCGACCTACCGGACATTCTTCTATCCGCACCAGCGCTGGCAGATGATGGGCCTGCGGCTGGCCAGGGACCTTTGAGATGGACAGGATATCGCGCATGGACGAGACGGTGACGGCGAATACCGAGCTCTTGAGGGAAGCCCTCGCGGGACTGCGCGCCACCCCCAAGGAATTGCAGCCGAAATGGTTCTACGACAGCCGGGGCAGCGCCTTGTTCGAGGAGATTACCGCGCTTCCGGAATATTACGTGACCCGGACGGAGCGCGCCGTCCTGCGCGACAATGTCGGGGTGATCGCGGATTATGTACCGGAGGGTACGGCGCTGGTCGAACTCGGCAGTGGCGCCAGCACGAAGACCCGCATCCTTCTCGACGCGCTGGACGCCGTCGGCACCTATGTGCCGGTCGATATCTCGGAGGATTTTCTCAGATCCGTCGCGCAGGATATCGATCGCAGCTATCCCCGTCTCGATGTCGTGCCGCTCGCCGGCGACTTGATGGAAGACCTGACGCTGCCCGCCATCGTGGCCGGGCGCCCCGTCGTCGGCTTCTTTCCCGGCTCGACCCTGGGCAATCTGGAGCCGCCCGAAGCACGCGCCCTGCTGCGCCGGGTGCGCAACTGGCCCGGCATTGCCGGCCTCATACTCGGCATCGATCTCGTGAAGGATTCGCGGGTCCTCGTGCGGGCCTATGATGACGCGCAGGGCGTGACCGCCGCGTTCAACCGCAACATCCTCGCCCGGCTCAACCGGGAGGCTGGCGGAGCCTTCGATCCGGACAGTTTCGAGCATGAGGCGCGCTGGAACGCGGAGAAGTCACGCATCGAGATGCATCTCGTGAGCAGCATCGATCAGGAGGTTCAGCTTGGCCCGGAAACCGTGTCGTTCAAGGCCGGTGAGAGCATCCACACCGAAAACAGCCACAAATATACCCGCGAGGGCCTGACGGAGATGGCGGCGGATAGCGGCTGGACGGTTTCCGAGTTCCTGACCGATGACGAGGGGTGGTTCGCCGTCACCATGCTGACGCCGAAGGAGACCGGCAGCGACGACGCTGGATGACGGCCTGCAACGGCTGTCACCCGTCATTCTGATGCGCGCGCCCGGAAACGCTGTCCTGAACGCCGGATTCCGGAAAGCCATCGGGCATCGTGAGCCTATCGCGGTATTCCCGTCTGCACGGGCAAACCGTCGCGGCGCCGGCCCTCTCGCCCCGTCTTTTCGCCCAAGCGTAACGAGGCGGTCGGGAGGGGGCTTGCAAGCAGCTTTTTCAGCGCCATTTTGAACAAGATCGCTGCTGCGTCCGATGCCGTCCCTCAACCTGGCATTTCAACGATGCGTATCGGGACTTCATGCTTGTGACCCTGTGAACGGAAACAGACAAAGAATGGTTGGCCATGCCTGATCCTGCGGCACAGATCATCAAGCGCACACATGCCGGTGCGATCTCGAACGAGTCTTGCGTCGATCCCGGCGCTCCGGCGATCGTCATGGAACCGCAAAGCGCAGGAGGGCCGTCATGCCCGTAACCCCGTCAGACGGTGTCGCCTGGGTCACCGGCGCGAGCCAGGGTATCGGCGAGGCCGTATGCCTGCGTCTGGCCAGAGACGGCTGGACGGTGATCGCGAGCGCGCGCTCCGCCGACAAGCTCGCGGCACTGGCCGAGCGCGCCGAGGGCCTGCCCGGGCGCATCGTCGCACAGGCGCTGGATGTCACCGACGGCGCTGCGGTGGAGGATGGGGTGCATGCGATCAGCGCCGAGCATGGCCCCATCGCGCTCGCCATCCTCAATGCCGGAACCTATCTGGTCGACAATGCCGAGAGCTTGTCCGACGAGACGCTTCGTCCGACGATCGATCTCAATCTCGTTTCCGTCGCAAGATGCCTTAAAGCCGTGCTCGCGCCGATGCGTGAAGCGGGCCGGGGGCATGTGCAGGTGGTTGCTTCGGTCAGCGGTTATCGCGGCCTGCCCAATGCCGTCTCCTACGGGGCGAGCAAGGCGGCGCTGATCAACATGGCGGAGAGCCTGAAGCTCGATTTCGACCGTTTCGGCCTGACGCTGCAACTGGTCAATCCGGGTTTCGTCAAGACACCGCTGACCGACAAGAACGAATTCCCCATGCCGTTTCTGATCACGGCTGAAAAAGCTGCCGAGAGGATGGTCGCCGCGCTCGCCTCGCGGCGGTTCGAGGTCACCTTCCCGCGCCGTTTCACCTTCATGCTGAAGATCATGCGCTGCCTGCCCTACGGCCTCTATTTCCCGATCATCCGGCGGATGACGGGGCAATGACAGGAGGTGCGACATGCACAGCGATACGACATTGAGCCGCGCGCGCCGCTATGCCGATGCCTATGAGGCGCTGGCGCCCGATACGATCGATGCGCTCTGTGCGCTGGTCGCGAAGAATGTGCGCTTTCGCGATCCGTTCAGCGATTTCGCGGGGCGCGAGCGGCTGGCCGCCGTGTTCCGGCACATGTTCGAGGGATTGTCGGAGCCGTCCTTCACGGTGACGGATATCGCGGCGGGCGATCACGCGGCCTATCTGCGCTGGGATTTCACATTCAGCTATCGCGCTCGCGCCTTTCGCATCGAGGGGATGAGCGAAGTGCGCTTCGGCGAGGACGGTCTCGTGAGCGAACATCTCGACCATTGGGATTCGGGCAGCCAGGTCTATCTGCATGTCCCGGTGCTGGGCCGGGTCATCGCCTTCATCCGGCGCAAGCTTGCCGGATGAAGGTGCGCGCATCACTGCGCCACGGTTCCATTCCCGACAGCGCGGCTCGCCTGCCCCTCCTCGCCATCGATCCTGCGGAAGAAGATTGATGCCGTGCCGACCCGGAAACCCCATTTGGTGACATAGGCCCGGTTGATCATGGTCTCGCCATCGGGTTGCAGGAACATCCAGTCGTTGAAATGTACCTTGAAGCTGCGGGTGCCGACTTCGAGATCGAAATGGTATTGCCAGTTGACCGCATTGCCGCGCGCGACCCCGCTCGCAGTGCCGATGACGCCGTCGGCCTCGCCCGTATAGCCGCCTTCGCCATCGGGGCGGATCACCCAGATGCGGCGCTCTTCCTCACCGTCATCATAGACGAAATCCTCGACGAGGGTCAGCGTCTCACCATCCCAGCTGCCGTCGATATCGACCGTGAACTGCCGGCGCAGGTTCGAAAAACGATCCTCGAAGATTCCCCAGGCCCTCGTCTGGCCTTCGAAGAATTCTTCGAGGCGGAATTGCGGTTCGGTCCCGGCAAAATCCTCTGGTGTCATGCTGCTGCATCCTGTCATCGCGATGGTGGCAAGACCGACGATCACGAAGGTCCGGAGGCGGGAGCGCAGGCTGCGTCCGCTATGCTCACGCGGCCGTGTTCGCATTGTCCCGCTCCTCGATGCCCGACTGCTCTATGCGCAGTCGCATTTCATGCTGGCGCTCGGCCGTAATCGGAAATCCAATCATGAGTACGATAGCCGCGCCCTTGAAGATCACCGGTACCAGCGAATAAAGCACCACGAGGGTGATGAGCGCGCCCTGCGCATTGTCGCCCTCGGCGTCGAAACCCGCGAAACTCAGGATCGGAAAGGCCAGCCCGACGGCCAGCGCCAGGGCCAGCTTCGTGGCCATGCCCCAGAGCGCGAAGAAAAGC
>PXAW01000546.1 GCA_003567055.1 Hyphomicrobiales bacterium | reverse complement strand
TCTGACTCGTTCGTATTGACAAAGGTACCCATTCTTTATATCGAAAATTGCATTAACCCCCCGTCGGACTTGGCTGGAAACAGTCCCCGGCGGGGTTTATTTTTTGTAGGTCTGCGTGCGGGCGGATTGGGCTGAAATGACGCCGCAATCGTTCTGGTGAGAAAATTGAGACGAATGCGGTACGCAAATACCCCACACCCCGTTACCCCAATACCACCACCCGCAATCCCTTGCACATCAACCCTTCCAGCCGCATCAATCTCCCCAGATAACCCTTGACGCGGGATCAAACTGCGCATAAACCGCCCCCATCGCCGCCGCGTTCGGGGTTCCCGGGCTGGCGGCTCTTCGTTTGGAACGGGGTTTTGCCCCTTTAGGGATACAGCGCAATGAAAACGTTTTCGCTGAAGCCCGCCGATGTCGAGAAGAAGTGGGTCATCATCGACGCGGAGGGCCTCGTCGTGGGCCGTCTCGCCTCGGTCGTGGCGATGCGCCTTCGCGGCAAGCACAAGGCGAGCTACACGCCGCATGTCGATTGCGGCGACAATGTCATCGTGATCAACGCCGACAAGGTGGTCCTCACCGGTCGCAAGCGTGATCAGAAGGTCTATTACCATCACACCGGCCATCCGGGTGGTATCAAGGCCCGCACGGCGAAGTCGATCCTCGAGGGTCGTTTCCCCGAGCGCGTGGTCGAGAAGGCTGTCGAGCGCATGCTGCCGCGCGGCCCGCTCTTCCGCAAGATCCTCGGCAACCTGCGCGTCTATCCCGGCTCCGAGCATCCCCATGAGGCGCAGCAGCCGGAAGCGCTCGATGTCGCTTCCCTGAACGCCAAGAACCGGAGGCTCTGATCATGGCCACTTTGCAGTCCCTCTCCGATCTCGGCCAGCAGGACGAGACCCCGGTCGAAGCACCGGTCCATGTCCAGAAGCTCGACGCCCATGGCCGCGCCTATGCCACCGGCAAGCGCAAGGACGCCATCGCCCGCGTCTGGATCAAGCCGGGCGCCGGCAAGATCTCGGTCAATGGCCGTGAGCTCGAGGTCTATTTCGCACGCCCCGTGCTGCGGATGATCCTGAACCAGCCCCTGCAGCTGACCAACCGTGTCGACCAGTACGACATCCAGGTCACGGTCAAGGGTGGCGGCCTCTCCGGCCAGGCGGGCGCCGTGCGCCACGGTCTGTCCAAGGCGCTGACCTATTACGAGCCCGAGCTGCGCGCCATCCTCAAGAAGGAAGGCTTCCTGACGCGCGATTCGCGTATCGTCGAGCGCAAGAAGTACGGTCGCGCCAAGGCCCGCCGTTCGTTCCAGTTCTCGAAGCGCTGATCGATCAACGATCACGTTCGGCTATTCGAGGGGTCGCGCCTGGCGCGGCCCCTTTTTCGTGGCGACGGGACGCTGTGGCGCGCATGGCCTTGTCCGCGATCCGGAATCCATCTGACGGAAGGAAGCCTTAAGGATAGCGACGAATGCAAATGCGGAGGCATGTGCTTACCGCTTTTCCAGGAAGATCAATAAAAGAATTTGCAACGAATTGCCGCCATAACGTTGCGTAAGGAGGCGGTCATGCAGCAAATGAAGATTCTGATTGCGGACGCAGATATCGAATCCCGGCAACAGCTCACCGAGATCATTTCCAATGAGCGTCCGGATATTCGCCTGCGCTTTGCCGAGACGGGGCGGCAGCTCTTCAAGATTCTGCAGGAAGAAACCTTCGACATGCTCTTCCTCGACATGGTGCTGCCCTATACCGACGTCGCCAAGCTCAGGAGCGTGATCGCCCTGATGCATGCACAGAACGGTACCCGGCTCGTGCTCGTGAGTGAGGGGCTGCGCAAGAACTGGACGATGATCGCGCTTCAGTTGCAGGCCTATGAGGTTCTGATGAAGCCCTATCGCGATCACGCGGTGACGCAGCTTCTGGAGACCTTCCAGCAGATTCGCCGGACGCGACAGGCGCTGATCGTCGACCCGTCCGTGCGCACCCGCGGCATCTTGCGCAACGTGCTGGATCGCAGCCAGTTCCGGCTGCAGCCGATCGATGCCGAGACCGGTCGCAGGGCGATCCGGCACACACGCCAGCAGGATTTCGAGGTGGCCTTCGTCAGCCATGCCCTGTCCGACATGCCGGCCCTCGAGGCTGCCTGCCAGCTCCTCAGCCGTACCGGGGACCGGATTTCGGTCGTGCTGATGGATCGGCAAGTGGACGAAACCCACCGGGCCTTCGAGGTGTTCGGCATCAAGGATGTGATGATCCAGCCCTTCGATGCGATCGACGTCAACCGGACCCTGCACGGGGCGCTCGGCCTGTGGCGACCCTATCTCGTCAATGCCCTCGCTACCGAACGGGAGATAAAGCGTGAAGAAGCCGCGCAGGCGAGCCGCGCGGCCTGAAAGACCAGTCTTCTCGCAATCGAGGTTCAGACGTCATGCTCCAGGAAATCTATCAGCTCGTCCAGCAGATCGAGCAGGCCAAGAAGGCGGACACCAAAGGGGGCGAAGACATCGCCGTCCAGGTGGACAAGTCCGAGGTGGTCGAGCGCCTGCGCGGTCTCTACGAAGCCAAGGCCCGGCGGCTCCCCGATGATCGCGCGGCGATGTTCGACCATCTGTTCCTGAATCTCAGCGATGGGATCGACGCGGCCACGCGACGCAACCTCGCCACCACCCTGGCCATGTATCCGCGTGCGCCGCAGGGCATCGTCGGCAAGCTTGTCCAGGACGAGGATCCGGGTGTGGCCGAGCCGCTGCTCGCCAGTGCGCTGCGGATCGAGGAGCGGCTGCTGGAAACGGTGGCGCGTCAACGGGGGCAAAAGCACCTGAAGGCTCTCGCAGGGCGTGGCGAAATCGGCGAGCGGGTCACCACGCCGATCGCGCGACGGGGTGATGACGAGGCGGTGCTGGCTCTCTCCTTCAATCGCAGCGCGCGTTTCAGTGAGGAGGGGTTCGATATCCTGTCGGAGCGGGCGCGGGCCAATGCGATCCTGCGCAGCGTGGTCTGTGCGCGACCGGACATGCCGCCGGCGCAGTTCGACATGCTGCTTGGTCTCGACGGCGCCCTCGTCTGCGAGGAATTCGATGCGGAATACGGCGATGCCACGCTGTCGGGCGATATGCTGGTCGCCATCGTGTCCGCCGCCATGGGTGATGGAGGGCCGACGCGCTTCTCGCGCGCGATGATGGCCGCTTCCTTCGATTACGTGGCGATGCGTGCGCTCCAGCGATCAGTCAGGCAGGCGGACCTGGAGCGCTGGCTGCGCCGCCGCCAGTACGAGGATGCGATTGCCGGGCTGGCCATTCTCAGCGCCATTCCCCCTGAATACGTGCAACGGCTGATCGTCGCCGATTCGCTCTACCCGGCAGCGATGCTGGTGAAGGCGATCGGCTTCGAATGGGCCACGCTGAAGCCGTTCTGGCAGATACGCAGCGAGGCCGGCGTGGGCCAGGAAGCGCCGAACGAGGTCTACGAGGTCTTCGATGCCATCGACATGCTGACGGCACGGCGCCTGATGCGCCATGTGGCCCTGCGCGAAAAGGTCATCGCCTTTCCAGAGGTGGAATTGCCGGAAGACGGCTGGCCCGGAACGGCGCCGGTAGTGGGTGCTCAGGCGGACAGGCGCGTCGCCTGACCCTCTGCCTCAGGCCCTGAATTCCGGATCGTTCTCCAGACGGATCGGCTCGCCATGCGGCGTGGCGCGCGCGGCGCGGTAGAGGGCGGCGCGGCGGGTTTCGAGCTGGTCGTGCGCGACGAGCCGCTTTTGCGCGATGATGCGCTCCAGAGCGGTGAGCCAGTGCGTGTAATAGGTCGCGCCGTCATCAGGATCGCCGGCGGCCTGCGCCTCGCGGATGACGGTCGAAAGCGTGTGCGCCCACTCCTTCCAGGTGAAGGCGCCCTGCTCGTGCAGGCGCAGGGTCATGGCGAAGGCCTGCGCTTCCCAGGGCGCGGAGAAGACCGGGCCGTCGGCGCAGCGCGGGATCGGCGCCTGCGCGGCTTGGGTGGCGGCATCGAGGGCGTCAGGCAGGTTCAAGATAGCTCTCCCAGGCATCGATCCCGACGATCAGCGTCGCATCGGCTTCCTCGCCCCAGAGCTCACGCCCGGAGAAGCGGACATTGTAGAGCCATTGCGGCTCCTCGCCCTGGCCATGGGCGTGGGTGTCGGGGAAGACGTGGACGCCGTGCACCATGGCGATGACGCCGCGCTTGCCGCGCGCATAGCGGGGCAGGCGGGTATGGCCGGTGGGGTTCATCACCCGGGTGACGACGCTGTCGCCCTCCTTGAAACGCGCGGGATGGGCCGGCTCGCGCTCGGTCGGCCCGCCGCGCTGCATGGCGGCCTCGACATCGCGCCCGCGCAGGACGCGTTTGATCGGGGCGGGCGCCTCCAGCGCCGCGCCGGCGGCGAGTTCGGCTTCGCTGACGAGGCCGAGCCGCGTGACCAGCCGCTCGACGCCCTTGGTCCAGATCTCGAAATAGCGCGAAGCCAGATAATCAGGTGGCGGCAGGGTCTCGCGGGCATGCCGGCTCATGTCGAGATTCCAGGCGCCGCTGGCCCCCATGGCGATGGTGATGCCGAAGGCGCGTCGTTCCCAGTCGTGATGAAACGGGGTTTCACCCGCCTCGATCTGCACGGGGCCGAAACCGTGCATGCCGCCCATATCCTGCGCGCCGTTCATGCCGCATCCTCCCCGCTCGCGAGGCTCGCCGGATCGCGCGCGAGCCCGGTGCCGATCATCGCATCGCGGGTGACGAGATCGGCGAGTTTCTCCTGCGACCAGCCCTGCGTCCCCTCGGGGCGCATCGGGATGACGAGGTAGCGCATCTCGGCGGTGGAATCCCAGACGCGGATGCGCGTCGTTTCGGGCAGGCTGACGCCGAATTCCGCCAGCACGCCGCGCGGATCGATCACCGCGCGCGAGCGATAGGGCGCGGATTTGTACCAGGTCGGCGGCAGGCCGAGCACGGGCCAGGGATAGCAGGAGCACAGGGTGCAGACGACGAGATTGTGCTCTTCCGGCGTGTTTTCGACAGCGACCATGTGCTCGCCCTGGCGGCCCTCGAAGCCCATCGAGGCGATGGCCGCGCTCGCGTCGCGCCTCAGCCAGTCGCGGAAATCGGCATCGGCCCAGGTCCGCGCCACCACCTGTGCGCCGTTGCGCGGGCCGACGCGGGTCTCGTACATCTCGACCAGCGCGTCGATCGCGGCCGGGTCGACATAGCCCTTCTCGACGAGGATGGATTCGAGCGCGCGCACGCGCAGATCCATGGGCGAGAGTTCGCTGCCATGGTCGTGGTCATGATCGTGATGATGATGGGCGTGGTGCTCGTCGCTCATGCTTTCCTCCGACCGGCTGTCACCGGTTCTCATAGCCCCATGAGTCTAGCGTCGTCGCGTTGCCGCGCAAGGCGTGATTCCGGAGGGGAGCTTTGGCATGGTTGCGCCGAAACGAAAAACCGGGACGCTTTCGCGCCCCGGTCTGTAATCGGCCTGGTTGGTATGCCGCCCGGCGAGCCGGGCGGATACCGGATCAGACGGAGTAGTACATGTCGAACTCGACCGGATGCGGCGTGTGGTCGAAGCGGATCACGTCTTCCATCTTCAGCGCGATATAGGCGTCGATCATGTCGTCGTTGAACACACCGCCGGCCTTGAGGAAGGCGCGGTCCTTGTCGAGCGCCGTGAGCGCCTCGCGCAGCGAGGTGGCGACGGTCGGGATCTTCTTCAGCTCGCGCGGGGGCAGATCGTAGAGATCCTTGTCCATCGCCTGACCGGGATCGATCTTGTTCAGGATGCCGTCGAGGCCGGCCATGACCAGGGCCGCGAAGCCGAGATAGGGGTTCGCGGTCGGATCGGGGAAACGCACCTCGACGCGCTTGGCCTTCGGGGACGTCGTCCACGGGATACGGCAGGAGGCCGAGCGGTTGCGCGAGGAATAGGCCAGCAGCACCGGCGCCTCGAAGCCCGGGACCAGACGCTTGTAGGAGTTGGTCGAGGGGTTGGTGAAGGCGTTGATGGCGCGGGCATGCTTGATCACGCCGCCGATATACCACAGGCATTCCTGGCTGAGATCGG
>PXAW01000435.1 GCA_003567055.1 Hyphomicrobiales bacterium | reverse complement strand
TCACCTTCGCCGCGCGCAAGCCGGGACACCTGTTGCTGCCGGGGCGTGATCTGTGCGGGGCGGTGAGCGTCGTCGATATCGGCATTCCCGATGCCACGCGCGACGATTTCGCGCCCGCGCTCTTCGCCAACGCGCCCGCCCTGTGGCGCGATGCGCTGCCGCGACCCGAATCGGATGCCCACAAATACAAGCGCGGGCATGCGCTGGTGCTCTCCGGCGAGATGCATCGCACCGGGGCGGCGCGTCTTGCTGCGCGCGGGGCGTTGCGCGTCGGCGCCGGCGCGGTGACGCTCGCCTCGCCGCGCGCCGCCCTCGCGGTCAATGCAGCCCATCTCACCGCGATCATGCTCGCGCCCTGCGATACGCCGGAGGAGCTCGGGGTGCTGCTCGAAGATCGCCGCTTCACGGCGGTGGCGCTGGGCCCCGGATACGGGGTCGGCGAGGCGACGCGCGCCATGGTCAAGGCTGCGGCGCGAGCGGGCAGGGGGCTGGTGCTTGATGCCGATGCGCTGACCTCCTTCGCCGGCGAGGCCTATACGCTGGGCATGGTGGCGAGCGCCGCGCGCGCCTGCGTGCTCACGCCGCATGAGGGCGAGATGCGCCGACTGTTCGAATCGGCGGAAGGCGTGCTCGATGCGCCCAATCGCTGGCAGGCGGCCCTGCGCGCCGCCGAGATCGCCCGCTCGGTGATGATCTGCAAGGGCGGCGATACCATCGTCGCGAGCCCCGACGGGCGCGCCGCGATCCTCGCCGAGACGACCCCCTATCTCGCCACAGCCGGCTCCGGCGACGTGCTCACCGGCATCGTCACCGGCCTGATCGCGCAGGGCATGCCGGCCTTCGAAGCCGCCTGCGCCGCCGTCTGGCTCCACGCGCGCACCGGTATCGCCTGCGGGCCGGGGCTCATCGCCGAGGATCTGAGCGAGGCGCTGCCGGGGGTGTTGCGGGGGGTGTCGAGTTCTCCTCAGCGCCCGTAATTCACCGGCTCCGCGAAGCGCTCATCCTTGTGCCAGGCCCAGTAACGCTCCCTGATGCGCGCGGTGACGGGGCCGGGGCGGCCTGAACCGACGGGCTCGTCGTCGATGCGGGAGACGGGCATGACGCCGCCGGCGGTGGAGGTGATGAAGACCTCCTCGGCGCCTTTGAGTGCCTTCATGGAGACAGCCTGTGCCCGGGCGGGCAGCCCCGCTTCGTCGCAGATCTCCAGTACCGTGCGGCGGGTGATGCCGGGCAGGACGCCGGTATCGGGGGTGAGCAACGTGCCATCCACCAGCGCGAAGACGTTGAAGCCGGGGCCTTCCGCGACATCGCCGTCGATATTGCGCAGGAGGACGTTTTCCGCGCCCCGGTCATAGGCCTCGTAGAGACCGCGCACGAGATCGAGCCAGTGGTAGTTCTTGATCGCCGGATCGAGCGATTGCGGCGGAATGCGCGCGATATCGCTGACCGCCAGGTGCAGCCCGCGCGCCATCTGCGCCTCGTTCGCCACCGAGCCGAGCGGGATGGCGAAGGCCATCAGGCGGTTATCCGCGTCGCGCGGGTCGCGGCTGAAGCTGGCGGAAGTGCCGCGCGTGCACAGCATCTCGACATAGGCGTTGCGATGGCCCGCGAGGGCGACACAGTTATGCAGGATGCGCCGCAGGCCGGTCTCGTCGTATGGCAGGCGCAGCCTCAGCCTGTCGAGGCTGGCGCGAAAGCGCGCGATATGATCGTCGAGTCGGAAGAAGGCGCCGTTGCTCACATGCACGGTGTCATAGGTCGCATCAGAATGCAGGAAGCCCCAGTCGAGCACCGAGACCTTCGCCTGCGAGACCGGGAGATACTGCCCGTCGAGCCAGGCGACGCCTTCGGGATAGCGCTGCGGATCATGGTGAAGCTCTTCCAGCGGGGGCAGGGGGCCGGCATCGAAACGGGTCATCGCGGCTGCTCCGATCGTGAATGCGAGCTGCAGACTAGCGCATCATTCCGGCAGGTGGGTACCGGCTGACGGGTTGAATGATACGTGTAGACGAGAATTCCGAGTGCTCGAAACGCCTCTGTCAGGTCGGAACGCCTACAGGTCACCGGCGTCAGCGCACGGCAGAATCACCCGAGCCCAGCCGGGCCGGATCCCGGATCTGACTTAACGGCAGGTGTTTCCGTCAATTTTTAATTGCGTAATTGGTACGAGGATTGCTCCAGATCTGTTCAGACTTCGTTAATGTTTCGGTTTTGCGCGGGACTGTGCTAATCTGGAACAGAGTATAGGAGTATCGGGCCATGCTTCATCTTCTTTTGAGTGCTTGCGGTATTGCGATCATCGCCGCCGTGCTGGTGCAGAACGAAGCGCCAATCGCGTTCACCGCGCTCTCGATCGGCTTCGCGTTCATCGTGGCGATCATCTATAATCTGATCACCGATGCCTGACGCAGACGCGTCGTTTCGTTCTGCGCGGTTTTCGCAACGTGCAACTTTTTTGATGCATGGCGTTTCAACCGTGATATAGAGCCGCGAAACCGGAGAGCGGGGCGGCAGTCGCCGCATGCGCGGGCGTGGCGGAATTGGTAGACGCGCTGGATTTAGGTTCCAGTGACGCAAGTCGTGGGGGTTCAAATCCCTCCGCCCGCACCATTGTCGCCATGAATGCGCCGTATCTCCGGACTGCTCCTTTCGTCGGCGCGTCCGACGTGCTAGGGGCTCGCTCCGGTGCAGGCGTCGCCCGCATCGGCTCACGAGGTAAGAAAACGGGTTTTTGAAGATGCAGGTGACGGAGACGCTGTCGCAGGGTTTGAAGCGGGAGTTCCAGGTGGTTCTGCCAGCCTCGGAGCTGGAGGAGCGGCTGACCAGCGAGCTCTCCACCCTCAAGGACAAGGTGCGGATCAACGGGTTTCGCCCGGGCAAGGTCCCGGTTGCGCATCTGCGCCGGCTCTATGGCCGCTCGGTCATGGCCGAGATGGTGCAGACGCTGGTGGGCGAGGCCGAGCGCAAGATCGTGGATGAGAACGCGCTGAAGCCGGCCGGCCAGCCGCGCTACGAGTTCCCCGAGGACAAGGAAGAGATGGAGAAGGCGCTCGACGCCAAGGCCGATCTCTCCTTCAAGGTCGCGCTCGAAGTGCTGCCGCAATTCGAGCTCGCCGACATGTCCGACATCACGGTGCGCAAGCCCGTGACCGAGGTGACCGACAAGGAAGTGGACGAGACTCTGCAGCGCATGGCCGCGCAGAACCGCAGCTTCGACAGCGCCGAAGGGCGCGTGGCGGAAAGCGGTGATCGCGTCATCGTCGATTTCGTCGGCACCATGGATGGTGAGGCCTTCGAGGGCGGTACGGCGCAGGACATCTCCGTCGATCTCGGCTCCAACACCTTCATCCCGGGCTTCGAGGACCAGCTCGTCGGCGTGAAGGCCGGTGACGAGAAGACCGTGACGGTGACCTTCCCGACCAATTACGGCGCCGAGCACCTCGCCGGCAAGGAGGCGAGCTTCGCCGTCACCGTCAAGGACGTGCAGGCGCCGGCCGAGGCGAAGATCGACGACGATCTCGCCAAGCAGTTCGGCATGGAATCGCTCGATGCGATGAAGGATGCCATCCGCGAGGCCGTGAAGCGCGATCTCGACGCCCAGTCTCGCCGCAAGGTGAAGAAGTCTCTGCTCGACGCGCTCGACGAGAAGTACGATTTCGAGCTGCCGCCGAGCCTGGTCGAGCAGGAGTTCAACGCCGTCTGGTCGCAGGTCATGGCCGATCTGCAGAACAACTCCAAGACCTTCGAGGATGACGGCACGACGGAAGAGCAGGCCAAGGCGGATTATCACAAGATCGCCGAGCGCCGCGTGCGTCTGGGCCTCGTCCTCGCGCAGATCGGCGAGAAGGGCGAAATCCAGGTCACCGACGACGAGGTGACGCAGGGTCTGGTCGAGCGCGTGCGCCAGTTCCCGGGCCAGGAAAAGCAGGTCTGGGAGTTCTATCAGAAGAACCCGCAGGCCCTGGCCGAGATCCGCGCCCCGATTTTCGAGGAAAAGGTCGTCGACCACATCCTCAACGAGGTGAAGGTCGAGGAGGAGAAGGTCGATCGCGACACGCTCTTCGCCGATGAGGACGAAGAGGGCGCCGTAGCCTCGGAAGAGAAGCCGAAGGCCAAGGGTGCTGCGAAGAGCAAGGCCAAGGGTGAAGCCAAGTCTGAGGAAAAGTCCGAGGACAAGGGTGAGGCCAAAGCCGCATCGAAGGCCAAGAGCAAGTCCGAACCCAAGTCCGAACCCAAGTCTGAACCGAAGGCCGAATCGGCTGAAGGCGAGGAGGCGGCTCCCGCCAAGAAGCCGCGCGCCAAGGCCAAGAAGGCCGAGGATTGAGGCGCTGCATTTGTGCGCCGCCATGTTCGGTAACGCTGATTCCGGTCTGGATTGCGGCCGGCCACGGCCCTAGACTATGACTATCTCTGGCCGCGCCCTCATCAGGCGCGGCCTAATTTTCAGGAGCGGTGAGACGATGAGAGATCCGATCGAGGTCTATAACAGCACGCTGGTACCGATGGTGGTGGAGCAATCCAGCCGCGGCGAGCGGTCCTTCGACATTTATTCGCGCCTTTTGCGCGAGCGCATCATTTTCCTGACCGGGCCGGTCGAGGATCACACCGCTTCGCTCGTCGTGGCGCAGCTGCTCTTCCTCGAGGCGGAGAATCCGAAGAAGGAAATCTCCTTCTACATCAACTCGCCCGGCGGCGTGGTCACGTCCGGCCTGTCGATCTACGACACGATGCAGTTCATCCGCTGCCCGATCTCGACGCTCTGCGTCGGCCAGGCCGCGTCGATGGGCTCGCTCCTGCTCTGCGCCGGTGAAGCCGGTCACCGCTTCGCCCTGCCGAATGCGCGAATCATGGTGCACCAGCCTTCCGGCGGCTTCCAGGGGCAGGCCACGGATATCCTGATTCACGCCCGTGAGATCGAGGCGCTGAAGCGTCGTCTCAATGAAATCTACGTGAAGCATACCGGGCGCGACATTGCCGCTGTCGAGCACGCGCTCGAGCGCGACAACTTCATGACGGCCGAGGCAGCCAAGGAGTTCGGGCTGATCGACGACGTGATCAGCAAGCGCGCAGAGGCGGAGGGCTGAGCCCCTCGTGCCGCGAATCACCGTCTTTCGGGCCGTTTGCGCCAACGCGCCGCGACGACCGGTCTCTGCGCATCGGGGAGAAAACGCTCTCCGGTGCGCTTGACCTATTGATCAAGGGGGCGCAGCGTGATTGCATCGGTAAACGGCGATTCAAACACCACCATCTGTGGTTCTGCCTTTCGGGCTACATTTTGTTAGTCTGGCGCATATATGGTGAGATAGCCGGTCGTCGATGCGGATCGGCGCCGGAAATTGGAGAGATAGTATGAGCAAGGCTGGCGGAAACGATTCGAAGAGCACGCTGTATTGCTCGTTCTGCGGCAAGAGCCAGCACGAAGTGCGCAAGCTGATCGCGGGTCCCACGGTTTTCATCTGCGATGAATGTGTCGAGCTGTGCATGGATATCATCCGCGAGGAATCCAAGACCTCGCTGGTCAAGTCCCGGGACGGGGTCCCCACGCCGAAGGAGATCCGCCACGTTCTCGATGATTACGTGATCGGGCAGAACCACGCGAAGAAGGTGCTCTCGGTCGCGGTTCACAATCATTACAAGCGCCTCGCTCACGCGCAGAAGCATGCCGAGGTGGAGCTGGCCAAGTCGAACATTCTGCTGATCGGGCCGACCGGTTCGGGCAAGACGCTGCTCGCGCAGACGCTGGCGCGTATCCTTGATGTGCCGTTCACCATGGCCGATGCGACGACGCTGACCGAGGCGGGCTATGTCGGTGAGGATGTGGAAAACATCATCCTCAAGCTCTTGCAGGCATCCGATTACAATGTCGAACGCGCCCAGCGCGGGATCGTCTATATCGACGAGATCGACAAGATCTCCCGCAAGTCCGACAATCCCTCGATCACGCGGGATGTCTCGGGTGAGGGTGTCCAGCAGGCCCTGCTGAAGCTGATGGAAGGCACGGTCGCCTCGGTTCCGCCGCAGGGCGGGCGCAAGCATCCGCAGCAGGAATTCCTGCAGGTGGACACCACCAATATCCTGTTCAT
>PXAW01000582.1 GCA_003567055.1 Hyphomicrobiales bacterium | reverse complement strand
GCCGGGCAAGCCGGTCGTAACGCCCACCGCCGACGAGCGGGCGCGCCGCAGGATCGGCTGTCGCGGCAATGTCGAAGATGAAACCGGTATAGTAGTCGAGCGTGCGGGCGAAATCGGCGCGGAACTGAAGCGCCGAGAGATCGACACCGCGCGCGGCCAGAAATCCGGCGCGCTCCTCGAACAGATCGAGCGCCGGACCGATTGCCAGCCCCGCCTCACCGGCCAGTGCACGCAGGGCGGAAGCGGCGGCGTCCGGATCACCCGCGACCGCGAGATACCGGCGCAGCACCGCCCGGGCTTCATCGGGAATGCCGCCGGCTCCCTGGGCGGCGCGCGCGAGAAATCGTTCGGCAATGTCACCGGCACTACGCCCGCCGACAGAGGTGATCCCTGCAATGGCGAGAACATCCTCGACGAAAGCGCGCGCGGCCTTCGGATCCTGGCCTTCGAGGGCGGCGAGCAAGCCCGCATGGGCGACTTCGCGTACACCGTCCTCGGGCGCGTCGAGCACCGCCCTGGCCTCTCCCGCCACGATGGCCCGCATCAGCCGCCCCCGCGCTGCAGCGGGAATGGCGAGTGCATCGATCACGGCTTCGAGCAGGCCGACATCGCCGAGCGTCACCCGGGCCGGCGTGATCTGAAGGCTGTTCAGCCCTTCGAGGGCCAGAGCCAGGATTTCGGCATCGGTCGCAGCTATATCCGTGGCGCCGATGGACTCGACCCCTGCCTGCTGGAATTCGCCGGTCTCACCGGCGCGCAGTCGGAAAACGGGGCCACGGTAGCAATAACGGGCCGCACCCGTTCGGGAATGTCCGGCTTCGCCTCCGGCACCCGCATCGTGGCGTGCGAGATGTGTGCGGCAGACCGGAATCGTATATTCCGGGCGCAGGCAGAGTTCCGCCCCGTTCGCATCGAGCGTGACGAACATGCGTCGGCGCATCTCCTCGCCGGACAGGTCGAGGAACAACTCCGCCGGCTGGAGCACCGGCGGTTCGATCACGCCGTAGCCCGCGCGCTGAAACAGCGCCAGCAGGGCGTCACCGGCAAGGGTCTGGTCGGACATCACAAATCCCGTTTTCGAACCCGTTTCGGGCGCGGCACTGCGGATCATCCATCCGTGTCCCACGCCCGGAGCGCGTGAGCCTATAGCACGAAACCGTGAACGCTTCGCAATCACGCCGTCTCAACCTGCGAAAAGGGCGCGCAGACATGTCGCAGCGCGAATGCGCGAGAGCCCCTGAAAGCGTGCCGCGACTTCGCGCGATCTCATCGATTCGTGCTTTTATCGCAACAATTTGGAGACACTTGCCCACAGTTCGCACAAGCGCAGCGCGCGTTCATGAAAATGGCAGCGATGTGGCGCATCGGTGAAGAAAATCGAATTCGGGGGTTGCGGGAAAGATAATGATCGTGAAGGATAAGGCCAAGAAACGCGCAGTCCGGTCTTCGATCGGCCGGGCAACAGAGGGAGCGTGTCCACAGTGCTGAAAACTGCTGACGGAGTGACTGAACAAGGTCATGTCTGCTTTGACAACGTGCAGAAAAGCTATGACGGCGAGACGCTCGTCGTCAAAAATCTCAATCTCGACATAGCGCGCGGTGAGTTTCTCACGATGCTCGGCCCGTCGGGCTCGGGCAAGACGACCTGCCTGATGATGCTCGCGGGTTTCGAATCCGCGACTTTCGGCGAGATCCGCCTCGACGGCCAGCGCATCGACAATGTCGCCCCGCACAAGCGCGGCATCGGCATGGTCTTCCAGAATTACGCGCTGTTCCCGCACATGACGGTGGCTGAGAACCTCGCCTTCCCGCTGCGGGTGCGCAAGATGGGCGCTGCCGATGTCGAGACGCGGGTGCAGCGCGCCCTCGACATGGTCGAGCTCTCGGAATTCGGCGCGCGCATGCCGGCGCAGCTCTCGGGCGGCCAGCAGCAGCGTGTCGCGGTGGCCCGTGCGCTGGTCTTCGAGCCGCAGCTCGTCCTGATGGACGAGCCGCTCGGCGCGCTCGACAAGAACCTGCGCGAGCAGATGCAGTACGAGATCAAGCACATCCACGACCAGCTCGGCGTCACGGTGGTCTACGTCACCCACGACCAGACCGAGGCGCTGACCATGTCGAACCGCATCGCGGTCTTCAATGACGGCAAGGTGCAGCAGCTGGCATCGCCGCCGGATCTCTACGAGCGCCCGGAAAACGCCTTCGTGGCCGCCTTCATCGGCGAAAACAACAAGCTCATGGGCAAGGTCGAGGCGATTGACGGCGATACCTGCAAGGTCGTGCTCGACAATGGCGACAAGGTCACCGCCCTCAAGGTGAATGTGGGCGCCGTGGGTGATCGCACGACGCTGTCGCTGCGTCCCGAGCGCGTGGTGATCGCGCCGGAGGGCAGCGCCGATCTCGACAACGTGTTCGAGGCCGAGGTGCGCGAGCTGATCTATCTCGGCGACCATATCCGCACCCGGGTAAAGGTCTGCGGCAATGACGAATTCATCGTCAAGGTGCCGAATTCCTCGCACAGCCCCGATCTGGCGCGCGGTGCGAAGGTGCGTATCGGCTGGATCACACAGGATTGCCGCGCGCTGGACGCTTGATGCGCGTGCGGCCGATCAGGCGGGCCCGCCGGGCCCGCTCAGCTGGCGGCCCGCGTCTTCGCGTGGCCCCGCAAAGAAGGCCGGATGGCGGATGACTGCCGTGCCGGCACGGAGCGCTTTCGAAGCGCCCCACAACTCAGGACTGGGAGAAACTGGGAGAAACTGTATGTCCATGAAGAAACTTTCGATTCTTGCCGGCGGTGTCGCTGCAGCGGCGATCACGGCGGGTGCCTATGCACAGGAGCCGGTCAGCCTCACCATCGTGTCCTGGGGCGGCGCCTACACGCAGAGCCAGGTTCGCGCCTATCACGAGCCCTATATGGAAGCGAACCCGCACGTCACGATCATCAACGATGACGGTTCGGCCAATGCGCTCGCCGGTCTGCGCGCGCAGTCCCAGGCCGGCAACGTGACCTGGGATCTCGTCGACATGCTGCCCTCCGACGCGCAGCTTGCCTGCGACGAGGGCATCATCCTGCCGATCGACCATGACGAGATGCTCGCCGCCGCGCCGGACGGCACGCCCGCCAGCGAGGATTTCCTCCCCGGTTCGCTGGGTGAGTGCTTCATCCCGCAGATCGTCTATTCGACGATCCTCGCCTACAACACCGACCTGTTCCCGGAAGACGCGCAGCCCGATTCGATCGAGGCGCTGTTCGATGTCGAGAACTATCCGGGCCGTCGTGCGCTGCAGGATCGCCCCGGCACGAACCTCGAATGGGCGCTCTATGCCGATGGCGTCGCACCGGAGGACATCTACGACGTGCTCGCCACGCCGGAAGGTCAGGACCGTGCCTTCGCCAAGCTCGACACCATCAAGGAGCATATCGTCTTCTGGACGGAAGGTGCGCAGGCTCCGCAGCTGCTCGCCGATGGCGAAGTCGTGATGGCGACAGGCTATAACGGCCGCATCTTCGACGCCGCCCAGGTCGAAGGCCAGCCCTTCGAGATCATCTGGGACGGCCAGATCGTCGAGTGGGACGGCTGGGTGGTTCCGGCTGACGGCCAGAACATCGATGCCGTGATGGAGTACCTGTATTTCGCCACGGACACGCAGCGTCTGGCGGATCAGGCCAAGTTCATCTCCTACGGCCCGGCACGCGCTTCTTCGGCGCCTCTCGTGGGTGAACATGCCGATCTCGGCATCGACATGAACGAGCACATGCCGACCAATCCGGACAACTACTTCTCGCCGATCGTTCTCGATAACGACTTCTGGACCGATTACGGCGACGAGCTGCGCGAGCGTTTCGCCAACTGGATGCTCCAGTAAGGCTAACCGCCCGATCTGACTTACAGGTGGGGGCGTGCGCGCCCCCACCCATCAAGAACAAGCGTGATCGCACGCAATAGCGACCGGTGGAGACGAGGTGCATGGCACAGGCTGATGCAGGAAATGCCGATCTGATGCAGGATGCTTCCGGCCAGATGGTCACGGCCGATGGCGTCCCCCTGAAGCAGAGCCTGAAACGGGCGGAGCGCCGGCGCAAGCTCGTGGCACTCGGTCTGGTGACCCCGCTGCTGCTGTTCCTTCTGGTCGTCTTCATCTTCCCCATCGGCCAGATGATGTGGCGCAGTGTCGACAACCCGCAGGTCGTCAACGCCCTGCCGCTGACGCTCGAGGCCCTCGAAGGCTGGGACGGCCAGGGGCTTCCGGGCGAGGAGGTCTATGCCGCGCTCGCCTCCGATTTCCGCACCGACATGGAGCGCCCGCGCCGGGATCAATTCTCCGGCCCGCTCGGGGTGCGCCTGAATTACGAATTGTCCGCAGCGCGGGGCGCCGTTGCCCGCACCGTGCGCAACGTCCCGGATTTCGAACCGCCCTACAAGGAAGCCTTCCTCGATTCACACCGGCTGTGGGGCGATGTTTCGCTCTGGCGTGTGATCCAGCGCGAAGGCCGCCCGCTGACGAGCGCCTATTACGTCGCGGCCCTCGACCGCCAGTTCGACGATGACGGCAATATCGTCCTGCGTGACGAGAACCGGCGCATCTACATCAATCTCTACATTCGGACGCTGGGTTTGTCGGTGGCGATCACGGTGCTGACGATCCTGCTCGGCTTCCCGATCGCCTATTACATGTCGATCCTGCCGATGCGCTATTCCAACCTCCTGATGATCTTCGTGCTGCTGCCGTTCTGGACCTCGCTGCTGGTGCGAACGACGGCCTGGATCGTGCTGTTGCAGCAGCAGGGAGTGATCAATGAATCCCTGATTGCCGTGGGCATCATCGACGATTCGGGACGCTTCTCGCTGATGTACAACATGTGGGGCACCATCATCGCGATGACGCATATCCTGCTGCCCTTCATGGTGCTGCCGCTCTATTCCGTGATGCGCACGATCCCGCCCTCCTACATGCGCGCGGCCAAGAGCCTCGGCGCCACGCCGTTCACGGCTTTCCGCAAGGTCTACCTGCCGCAGACCCTGCCCGGGATCGGCGCAGGGGCGGTGCTCGTCTTCATCATCTCGATCGGCTACTACATCACGCCCGCCCTTGTCGGCGGCCAGTCGGGCCGGATGATCTCGAACGAAATCGCGCGGCACATGCAGCAATCGCTGAACTGGGGCCTCGCAGCCGCCCTCGGCACCATCCTGCTGATCGGCGTCCTCGTACTCTACTGGGTCTATAACCGCCTCGTCGGCGCCCAGAACCTGAAACTCGGCTGAGGGGAGACGAAGCCATGGCACTGCCCTCCTACGCCACGCGCGGCGAACGCATCTGGTATTACAGCTTCCGTGTGATCTGCGGTCTGATCTTCTTCTTCCTGATCGCGCCGATCATCATCATGGTGCCGCTGAGTTTCAATGCGCAGCCCTATTTCACCTTCTCGCGCGAGATGCTGACCTTCAACCCGGACGGCTATTCGCTGCGCTGGTACGAGGATCTGTTCACCTCGTCGAGCTGGATGCGCTCGATCCAGAATTCCTTCATCATCGGCATCGCCTCCACCATTCTGGCGACGACGCTCGGCACCCTCGCCGCGCTCGGGCTCAGCCGTCCCCACATGCCCTACAAGGGCCTGATCATGGGGATCCTGATCTCGCCGATGATCGTGCCGCTGATCATCTCGGCGGCGGGGATGTTCTTCTTCTTCTCCTCGGTCGGTCTGGCCCAGACCTTCCCCGGCGTGATCCTGGCCCATACCGCGCTCGGCACGCCCTTCGTGGTGATCACCGTGACGGCGACGCTGGTCGGCTTCGACCATTCGCTGACGCGGGCGGCTTCCAATCTCGGTGCCTCGCCGACCTACGCCTTCTTCAAGATCACCATGCCGCTGATTCTGCCCGGCGTGATCTCGGGGGCGCTGTTTGCCTTCATCACCTCCTTCGACGAGATCGTGATCGTGCTCTTCGTCGCCGGCGTCGAGCAGCGCACCATCCCGCGCGAGATGTGGTCGGGGATTCGCGAGCAGATCAGCCCGACGATCCTCGCCGTGGCGACGATCCTCGTCGCGCTCTCGATCGCGCTGCTGACCACGATCGAGCTCTTGCGCCGCCG
>PXAW01000135.1 GCA_003567055.1 Hyphomicrobiales bacterium | reverse complement strand
CCGCGCGAGACGCTGACGATTGCCAGCCGCACGCCCCTGGGCGGCGCCACCGTGGTGAACCTCTCCCCCGCCGTTGCCGAGGAATTGCAGGTCCAGCAGGGGCTCGAAGGTGTCGTCGTCACCGAGATCGACCCGCGCTCCATCGCCGCGAGCTACGGCTTCCGCCCGGGCGACATCATCCTGGAAGTCAACAACCGGCAGATCCGCCGCACCGGCGAGCTCGACGAGGCCATGCTCGCGGGCGGTCGCTCCTGGGCGATGCGGATCAATCGCGGCGGGCAGATCATCACCACCATGTTGCGGGGCTGATCCGGTGAGCGATCTCTTCGCCTCCGCCGGCCTCGACAAGGATCTCGCGCGCCCGCTGGCCGACAGGATGCGCCCGCAAAAGCTCGACGAAGTGGTCGGGCAGGATCACCTCGTCGGTCCCGAGGGGGCGCTGACGCGGCTGTTGCGCACCGGTTCGATCGGCTCGCTGATCTTCTGGGGCCCGCCCGGCACCGGCAAGACGACGGTGGCGCGGCTGCTCGCGCATGAGACGAGCCTGCATTTCGAGCAGATCTCCGCGATCTTCTCGGGCGTGGCCGATCTCAAGAAGGTTTTTGAGGCCGCCCGCGCCCGGCGCTCCACCGGCACCGCGACGCTGCTCTTCGTCGACGAGATCCACCGCTTTAACCGCGCCCAGCTCGATGCCTTCCTGCCCGTGATGGAGGACGGCACCATCACGCTGGTGGGGGCCACCACCGAGAACCCCTCCTTCGAGCTCAATGCCGCCCTGCTCTCGCGCGCCCGCGTGCTCACCTTCCAGGCGCTCGACGAGGAAGCGATCGGGCAATTGCTCACCCGCGCCGAAGCGATCATGCAGCGCCCCCTCCCCCTCGACGCGGATGCCCGCGCCGCGCTCGCGCGCATGGCCGATGGCGACGGGCGCGCCGCGCTCACCCTCGCCGAGGAGCTCTGGCGTTCCGCCGGCGAGGACGAGACCTTCGATACGGCGGGGCTCGTCTCCGTGATCCAGCGCCGCGCGCCGATCTATGACAAGGGGCAGGAGGGCCATTACAATCTCGTCAGCGCCCTGCACAAATGCGTGCGCGGCTCCGATCCCGACGCGGCCTTGTATTATCTCGCGCGCATGCTCGATGGCGGCGAGGATCGCCTGTTCATCGCGCGCCGGCTGGTGCGCATGGCATTCGAGGATATCGGGCTGGCCGACCCGCAGGCGCTCGTCATCGCGAATGCGGCGAAAGACGCCTACGACTTCCTCGGCTCGCCGGAGGGCGAGCTCGCGCTGGCCCAGGCCGCGGTCTATCTCGCCACCGCGCCGAAATCGAACGCGCTCTACAACGCCTACAAAGCCTCCATGCGCACGGCGAAGGAACACGGCTCGCTGATGCCGCCGAAGACCATCCTCAACGCTCCCACCAAACTGATGAAGCAGGAGGGCTACGGCGCGGGCTACGCCTATGATCACGATGCGCCGGACGCGTTTTCGGGGCAGGATTACTGGCCGGAGAAACTCGGCCGGCAACGCTTCTACGACCCGGTCGATCGCGGCTTCGAACGCGACATCCGCAAACGGCTCGACTGGTGGGAAAAGTTACGGCGGGAGAGGGGGTGAAATGACGGCGACATGTTCGGCGAAAAATGACACCTATCATTATTTTGGGTTGCCAAATGTGGCAAAAAACACTACATAATTGCATCCAAACGCGGACTAAACAGGATATATTCGGGTATGGCATTTCGCACTACGGCGCAACTTTCGGTGAAGAGCATGTCGCGGAATCTGGTTGATACGATCAGGCTTTTCTGCACGGTGGCAATCATCGTTGCCGCCACCGCGCAGATCGCCTCGAATCTCGCCGAACCGGCCATCTTCGTGCTGTCGACCCTTGTGGCTGCGTTGGTTATCGGCTTACCGAAGCTTCTTCGGGCGATTTGGCCTGCCGGCGATACATCGTCCTGACGACACGATTCAAGTGATGGCTGTTCTCGGGCCGGAAGCGGTTGCGACGCTGACAATTTTATTTGGCGTGCTGTTTGCGCTGCTGGCGGGCGTAGTCTTCATGCTGATGCGAATCCGTTGGGCTCACTTGTTCCATCTCGTCAAACAGATATCCAGCTATCCGTTCTCGACGGTACCCTTGGCAATTCTGTTGTGGAACTGCGTCGCCATCAATTTCAATGAATGGCAGGGCAATACCGAGGCCATCGAGGCATGGAGCCGCATCCAAAGCGATTCAGCACATGTCTTCGGCATCGGCACCACATTGCTCGCCTATGCGAGTTTCTCGATGATCATTTCGGCGACGGCGGATCTGGTCGACAGCGTACGCGAGCGCCTCGCCTCTTTTCATCGCCAACCATAGACACAACCAAGAATAAACTCTATACACGCTGAGCGCGCATAATCGCGCTGGACAACCATCGTGTAAGTTGTATTGACTGATTGCACCCGTCATACGTGTGCAGCTGGTCATGCTCGAAGATTTCATTGCCGAAGCGCAGGCCTCCTCTGGCGGAGCGGAGCGCTCGAATTATCAGATCTTCGTGCAGAGGCTCTGCGCGGCGCTCGATGTGGCGCCGCCGGGCATGGCCGGGCCGGATCATGAGCGCAACGACTACGTGTTCGAGCGCCGGGTCGATTTCACGCATCCCGACGGCACCACCACGCCCGGCTATATCGATTGCTACAAGCGCGATCATTTCATTCTCGAAGCCAAGCAATCGAAGCGCCGGCAGATTCCGGATGCGCCGGCGCGCCGCGTTGCCCGGCCGGGCTGGGACCGGGTCATGGCCGAGGCGCGGCGGCAGGCGGAGAATTACGCGCGGGCCCTGCCCGTCGATCACGGCTACCCGCCCTTCCTGATCACCGTCGATGTCGGGCAGGCGATCGAGATCTATGCCGATTTCTCGGGGCTGGGGAAGAACTACGCGCATTTTCCCGATCGCAATTCCTACCGGATCAGCCTGGATGATCTGCGCCGCGACGAGATCCGCAAGCGGCTGAGGGCGGTCTTCACCGCACCGCGCAAGCTCGACCCGACACGCCACGCATCGCGGGTGACGCGGGTCATCGCCGCGCGCCTCGCCCGCGTCGCACGCCGGCTGGAGAAGCGTCACCCGCCGGCGGAGGTGGCGCAATTCCTGATGCGCTGCCTCTTCACCATGTTCGCCGAGGATTCCGGCCTGCTCCCCGAGCGCGGCTTTCGCGACCTCCTCGGCCAGCTCAAGCTGAAGCCGGACAATGCCGTACCGGCGCTGACCGATCTGTGGAGCCGAATGGATCGCGGCGGTTTCGAGCCGCGCCTGATGGCGACGATCAAGCGCTTCAACGGGACCTTGTTCAAGGACGCTACCGCGCTCCCGCTCGCCCATGAAGAGCTGAACGAGCTCGCCATCGCCGCATCCTATGACTGGCGCGATGTCGAGCCGGCGATTTTCGGCACCCTGCTCGAACGCGCTCTTGATTCCCGCGAGCGGGCGCGACTCGGCGCCCATTACACGCCGCGCGCCTATGTCGAGCGTCTCGTCGTGCCCACCATCCTCGATCCGCTGCGCGCCGAATGGGACGAAGCGCGCACCCGCGCCGATGTCCTGCACGAGGCGGGCGATGATCGCGGCGCCGTCGCGGTCATCCGTGCCTACCACCACCGCCTGTGCACCATCCGCGTGCTCGATCCCGCCTGCGGCACCGGGAATTTCCTCTATGTCGCGCTCGAAATGCTCAAGCGCCTCGAAGGCGAGGTGCTGGAGGCGCTTGATGCGCTGGGCGAGGACCAGGCGCGCCTCGCCATGGAGGGCGAGACGGTGAGCCCGAAGCAGTTCTACGGGCTCGAACTCAATCCCCGCGCCGTCCCCATCGCCGATCTGGTGCTCTGGATCGGCTATATCAAATGGCAGCGGCGCACCATCAACCTCGCCTCCCTGCCCGAGCCGATCCTCCAGGCCTATGGCACGATCCGCCATCAGGATGCGATTCTGGATGCGGATGCGAAGATCCCGCGCTGTGACGCGAACGGCGCGCCGGTCACGAAATGGGACAGGATCAGCCATCGCCCGCACCCGGTCAGCGGCGATCCGGTGCCTGATCCGAGCGCCCGCATCCCGCTCTACGATTACCGCAATCCGCGCCCGGCGCCCTGGCCGGAGGTCGAGTTCATCATCGGCAACCCGCCCTTCATCGGCGGCAAGGACATGCGCGAGGAACTCGGCGACGGCTACCGGGAAGCCTGCCTCAAGGCGCGCCCAAAGGTTCCCGGCGGCGCCGATTTCGTCATGCATTTCTGGGACGAGGCGGCAGTTCGACTCTTGCGCAAGAATTCAAAAAATTCTTGCAACCCGCTGATTCGCTTCGGTTTCATCACCACCAATTCGATCACCCAGACCTTCTCGCGCCGCGTCATCGAGCGCCATCTCGAAGCGCGTGAGCCGCTCTCGCTGGTCTATGCCATCCCCGATCATCCCTGGCTCAAGGCGCCCGACAAGGCCGCCGTGCGGATCGCGATGACGGTATGCGAGCGCGGTCGGCAGGAGGGCGTGCTCGAAACCGTCACCGAGGAAGCCGATCTCAAGACGGATACCCCGCGCGTCGAGCTCGCGCGCAGGACGGGGATGATCCGGGCGAAGCTGACGCTCGGCGCCGATCTGAGCCAGGCGCGGGCGCTTGCCGCCAATGAGGCGCTTTGCAGCCGTGGCGTCGTGCTGCACGGCGCCGGGTTCATGGTCACGCCGCGACAGGCGAAGACGCTGGGGCTGGGGCGCGTCGAAGGGCTCGACGCGCATATCCGCGATTACCGCAATGGCCGCGACCTCGCCGGGCGCCCGCGCGGGGTGAAGGTGATCGATCTCTATCCGCTCGCGCGCGAGGAGGTCGAGGCGCGTTTTCCGGCGGTCTACCAGCACGTGCTCGAACGGGTGAAGCCGGAGCGCGACCAGAACAACATGAAGTTCCGGCGCGAGAACTGGTGGTGGTTCGGCGCGACCCACAAGGAACTGCGCGCCTTCCTCGACGGCCTGCCGCGCTACATCACCACCATCGAGACCGCCAAGCACCGCTTCTTTCAGTTCCTCGATGGCGAGGTGCGGCCGGATAACAAGCTGATCAATATCGGCAGCGATGATGCGGCGCTGCTCGCGGTGCTCTCCTCCTCGCTGCATTGCTGGTGGTTCCAGGCCAATGCCGGCAAGATCGGCGTCTATGCCCTCGACAGCGTCTATGTGAAGACGCGCGTCTTCGACACCTTCCCCTTCCCGCCCTGCCTCGATCCGCGCCTGCCCGAGGACCATTCCCAGGCGGCCCTGCGCACGCGGCTGCGCGCGCTCGGCGAGAAGCTCGACGCGTTCCGCAAGGAGCGCATCGCCGCCCATTCCTTCATCACCATGACCGGGCTCTACAACGCGCTCGAACAGCTGCGCCTGCGCGCGGCGGGGCTCGTCAGGAAGCCGATGAGCGAGGCCGAGCGGGACTTTCACGAGGCCGGGCTGATCTCGGTTCTGGCCGAGATTCATGACGAGATCGACGCCGCCGTGCTCGGGGCCTACGGGCTCGAGCATCTCGCGCCGGCTCTCGTCGGCCAGCCCGGCGCGACGACGCCGTTATCGCAGGAAAAACCCGCAAAGCTCGCTGCCGCAGAGGAAGAGCTGTTGAGCGCCCTCGTCGCGCTCAACCAGGAGCGCCAGCGCGAAGAACAGCAGGGCCGCGTGCGCTGGCTGCGCCCGGATTTCCAGATCCCGCGTCTGGCCCACAAGCTGCCGGAGCCGCCGGACGAGCAGCTCTTCGGCGAAACCGTCATACAGATTCCGGAAATTCGCCTGCCCTGGCCGAAGGATACCGGTGAACAGCTGCGCGTCATCCGCCGCCTGCTGGTGAGCATCCCCTCACCAGCGCCCGATCTGACGATCGCACAAGCCTTTGCGGGAAAGAACAGCAAGCAACGCCGTGCCCGGGTGCAGGCAGCACTCGAAGCGCTGGCCGCGCGCGGGATCGTCAGAAAGATCGAGGGCGCGACACCGGACCGTTATTTCATCCCACGCTAAACCGCCGCGCGAGGATTGTATCTTCCTTTACGGCAGTTCCATAATTTGACTTCGATTCGAGGATT
>PXAW01000497.1 GCA_003567055.1 Hyphomicrobiales bacterium | reverse complement strand
GCAGCGCTCGACCTGGCGCGATTACGACGAGAAGCTGATCTCGAAAGGCGGCGGCGTGTTCTCGCGGCAGGCCAAGTCGATCAGTCTGACGCCGGAAATCCGCAAGCTCATCGATCTCGACCAGGAGCGCGCCACACCGCAGGAGGTGATGCGCGCCATTCTCGCCATGCAGGTGGATCTGCTGTGGTTCGGCGGTATCGGCACCTATATCCGCGCCGAAAGCGAGAGCGACGACGCGGTCGGCGATCGCGCCAATGACGCGATCCGCGTCACCGGCAGCCAGTTGCGTGCCCGGGTGATCGGCGAGGGCGCCAATCTCGGCGCCACCCAGCTTGGGCGCATCGAGGCGGCGCACACGGGCGTGCGCGTCAATACCGACGCGATCGACAATTCCGCCGGCGTGAACACCTCCGACGTCGAGGTGAACATCAAGATCGCGCTGACCGAGGCTGAGCGCAGCGGCCAGCTCTCGCAGGACAGCCGCAACAAGTTCCTCGCCGAGATGACCGACGAGGTCGGCCAGCTCGTCTTGCGCAACAACTATCTGCAGAGCCTGTCGCTGTCGCTCTCGCAACGGCGCGGCTCGCGCGAGATCGGCTTCCAGCGTCGCCTGATGCAGATGATGGAGCATGAGGGGCGGCTCGACCGGTCGGTGGAATATCTGCCCGACGAGGGCGAGCTCACCGAGCGGGCCCTGCGCGGCGAGGGGCTGACGCGGCCCGAACTCGCGGTGCTGCTGGCCTATGCCAAGCTCTCGCTCTACGACCGCCTGCTCGACAGCCCGGTGCCGGATGACCCGTATCTCGGGCGGGAATTGCAGCGCTACTTCCCCAAGGTGATGCAGAACCGTTTCGGCGATGCCATCGAGAATCACCGGCTGCGGCGCGAGATCATCGCCACGCAATTGTCCAACGCCATCGTCAATCGCGGCGGTGCCACGGTGATTGCCCGCCTCGTCGACGAGACGGGCGCGGATGGCGCCACCATCGCGGCGGCCTATGCCACGGTGCGCGAAACCTTCGACACGATCGGCCTCAACCAGGCGCTGGATTCCTGCGACAACCGCATTGGCGGTGAGTTGCAGCTGTCGCTCTATGCGCAGGTGCAGGATCTGACGCTCAACCGGATCGCCTGGTTCATCCGCCATGTCGATTTCGGCGACGAGCCGCTGGAAGCGATCATCACGCGTTTCCGCGACGGCATCGTCACGCTGCGCAATTCGCTCGAGACGACCCTGCCGGAAGCCTCGCTGAAGCTCTGGCGCGACAATGCCCGCGCCCTTGCCGGCAAGGATGTCGATCCCGACCTGGCCCAGCGCCTGACCGCCCTGCCGATTCTCTTCGCGGGGCCGGATATCGTGCAGATCGCCGAGGAGACCGGGCGTCCGATCCCCGAGATCGCGAGCACGTATTTTGCCGTCGACGACACGTTCAAGCTCAGCGCGCTCGTGGCGCAGGGGCGCGAGGTGACGATCTCGGATTACTATGACGGCCTCGCCCTCGACCGCGCCATCAGCGGTGTCGCGCTCGCCCATCGCCGGCTCACCGCCGAGATCGCCGGCGATATCCGCGATGTGGCGGGATCGGAAGCGGTGACGCTATGGGGCCAGAATCGCGGCGGGGAAGTGGTGCGCATCCGCTCCTCCGTCGATGGTATCGTCGCATCCGGGCTCAGCCTGTCGAAGCTGACAGTGGCGGCGAGCCTGCTCGGCGATCTGGTGAAGAGCTGAGATCCACCGCGCGGCAGCCGGGCGATTTCGCTTTCGCCCGGCGGCGGGTTTCGTATAGATAGCGGCACGGACCATACGGATCGAGAGTTGCGATCATGGATGCAGTGAGCGAAGCGCGCGGCGAGGCGCGCCGTGGCGAGGATGTCACCGGCCTGATGCAGGCAATCGGCACGCGTGCCCGTGCGGCGGCACGCAGCCTCGCGCTCGCACCGGAATCCGGCAAGAACGCCGCGCTCGCAGCCATGGCGGAGAACCTGCGCAAGGCCGCGCCGGAGATCCTCGCGCGCAATGCCGAGGATGTCGCGCTCGCCCGTGAGGCCGGGCAGAACGCCGCCTATCTCGACCGTCTCTCCCTCGACGCGGCGCGGATCGATGCGATCGCCGGGGCCGTCGAAGCGATCGCCGCCCTGCCCGATCCGGTGGGGCGGGTGCTGGCCGGCTTCGAGCGACCGAACGGGCTGAAGATCGAACGCGTCGCCACTCCGCTCGGCGTGATCGGCGTGATCTTCGAGAGCCGCCCCAATGTGACGGCGGATGCCGGGGCTCTGTGCCTGAAGGCGGGCAATGCCGCGATCCTGCGCGCGGGCTCGGATTCGCTCGGCACCGCCATGGCGATGGCGCAGGCCATGCGCGTGGGGCTCGCCGAGGCGGGCCTGCCGGAAGATGCGATCCAGATCGTCCCCACCCGCGATCGCGCGGCGGTGGGCGCCATGCTCACCGGGCTTCAGGGCTGCATCGACGTGATCGTCCCGCGCGGCGGCAAGAGCCTCGTGGCGCGTGTGCAGGATGAAGCGCGCGTGCCGGTCTTCGCGCATCTGGAGGGGATCTGCCACGTCTTCGTGCATGGCGATGCCGATCTCGCCATGGCGCGCGACATCGTGAAGAACGCCAAGCTGCGCCGCACCGGCATCTGTGGCGCCGCCGAGACGCTGCTGATCGACGAAGCCTGCGCGCAGACGCATCTCGCCCCGCTCGTCACCATGCTGCTTGATGCCGGCTGCGCCGTGCGCGGCGATGCCGCGACCTGCGCCGTCGATCCGCGCGCCACCCCCGCCACGGATGCGGATTGGGATACCGAATATCTCGACGCGATCATCGCCGTGCGCGTGGTTGCCGGGCTCGACGGGGCGCTCGATCACATCGCGCGCCATTCCTCGGCCCATACCGAATCGATCATCACGCGGGACGAAGCCGCCGCGCAGCGCTTCCTGGCGGAGGTCGATTCCGCCATCGTGATGCACAATGCCTCGACGCAATTCGCCGATGGCGGGGAGTTCGGCTTCGGCGCCGAGATCGGCATCGCCACCGGGCGCATGCATGCGCGCGGCCCGGTCGGCGTCGAGCAGCTCACCTCGTTCAAATACCGCGTGCGCGGCACGGGCCAGACCCGCCCGTGAGGCGCGTCTGAGGCGCGGCTGGCGCAGGCGGGTTGGCAATCCGGGCGATGAGACCCATCTGAAGGTGAGTGGGCCGGGGCTTGCCCCCGGGCCGGGCCGGAGGGCATCATCGCGTCATGACGAAGACCAATACCAGCGAGCCAGACGATCCCGGTGCTGCCGGCGATGCCTTCGCCCGGCTTCTCGCCGCTGCCGGCGATCAGAAGGGCAAGCCGCCGGTCGAGCGCTGGCATCCGGAATATTGCGGCGAGATCGATATGCGCATCGCCGCCGACGGCACCTGGTTCTATCGCGGCACGCCGATCGGTCGCGCGAAGCTGGTGCAGCTCTTCGCCTCCATCCTGCGCAAGGATCCCGAGCGCTACGTGCTGGTCACTCCGGTGGAGCGGGTCGGGATCGATGTGGAGGACGCGCCGTTTCTTGCCGTCGAGATGGCGGTCGAGGGGGAGGGGGGCTCGCGTGGGCTGTCGTTTCGCACCAATGTCAACGACGTGGTGCAGGTCGGCCCGGACAATCCGCTGCGCTTCGAGACGCAGCCCGATGGCGGGGTGAAGCCTTATCTGCGCGTGCGCGGCGATCTCTGGGCGCTGGTGACGCGGGCGCTGATGTTCGATCTCATCGAGATGGGCGAGGAGCGGGTCGTGGATGGCGAGACCGTCTACGGGCTTGATGCCGGCGGCGTATTCCACGTGATCGCGCGCGATGGCGGGCATGCGCCCGGGATTGCCTGATGCCGTGCGCGCTTGAGGCCGAGGATTTCGTGACGCGGGCGGCAGGGCGTCTGCATCGGGCGCCGCCGGGTTTCGGTGCGCCGCGCGGCGATCACGATCTCAATCCCGACTGGCTCGAACCGGAGGCGGGGCGGCGCTACAAGCCGGCGGCGGTGCTCGTTCCGGTGATCATGCGCGCCACCGGCCTCACCATCATGCTCACCCATCGCGGCAGCGCGCTGCGGGCGCATTCCGGGCAGATATCCTTTCCCGGCGGCAAGGTCGATGACGGCGATTCCGGCCCGCTCGGGACGGCCTTGCGGGAGGCGCAGGAGGAGATCGGCCTTTCGGCGGGCCATGTCGAACTGATGGGCTACGGCGATGCCTACCGCTCCACCAGCGGCTACCTCGTGACGCCGGTGGTGGCGCTCGTGCAGGAAGGGTTCCGGCTGTCGCTCAATCCGTTCGAAGTGGCGGAGATCTTCGAGGTGCCGGTCGCTTTTCTGATGAATCCCGAAAACCACGAGGTGCAGGTGCGGCTTTGGAACGGGCGTTTGCGTCAATACTATGCCATGCCCTATGACAGGCATTATATCTGGGGCGTGACCGCCGGCATGCTGCGGCATCTCTACGAGAGGCTCTATCATCCATGACACGCGCTCTCTTGACGGAATTCGCGTTCTTTCTGATTCCGTTCGCGATCTTCTTCATCTATCTGCTGCTGCGTCAGCGCAATCCGCTGACCTTCTCGGCCTGGGAAAAATCCATTCCGATCCTCGTCCTTGTCGGCGGGGGGCTGGTCGTTGCGTCGCTGCTCTATACCGGCTTCAGCGCCGAGCGCAGCATGGGGACCTATACACCGCCGAGCCTGCAGAACGGTCAGGTCGCGCCCGGTCGCTTCGACTGAGCGCCCGGCATGACCACTCTGCCGCCGGGCCTCGACCGCAGCCATCTCGACGACATCCTGGCCGAGCCGCGCTTGCGCGGGCTGCTGGCCGTGCTCGACGGTGACGGCGAGGAGACGCGCGTCGTCGGCGGCGCGGTGCGCAATGCGCTGTTTCGGCGTCCGGTCAAGGATGTCGATCTCGCCACGACCGCCCTCCCGCAGGTGACGCAGGCCCGGGCGGAGGCGGCGGGTTTCAAGGTGGTGCCGACGGGAATCGCGCATGGCACGCTCACGGTGATCGTGGGTGGCGAGCCATTCGAGGTGACGACGCTGCGCGAGGATGTGGAGACGGATGGCCGCCATGCCGTGGTGCGGTTCGGACGCGATTTCGCCGCCGATGCGCTGCGGCGTGATTTCACCATCAACGCGCTCTCGGTTTGCGCCGATGGCACGATCCGCGACTATGCCGGCGGTCTCGAGGACATTGCTGCGCGCCGGGTGCGCTTCATCGGATCCGCGCGGGGGCGCATCCGGGAAGATTACCTGCGTATCCTGCGCTTTTTTCGCTTCTTCGCGGAATACGCCACCGGCCCGATCGATGCTGACGGGCTGCATGCCGCAATCCACGAGCGGGCCGGGCTGGAGCGGCTGTCGCGCGAGCGTATCCGCAGCGAATTCCTGCGCCTGCTCGCGGCGCCGCGCGCCCTCGAGACCGCCGCGCTGATCACGCATGCGGGTCTGCTCGACCGCCTGACCGGCGGGATCGGCGATCCGGGGCGGCTGGCACGCGTCATCGCGCATGCGCCGCCCGATCCGGTCCTGCGTCTGGCTGCTTTCGATGTTGCGAGCAATGCGGATGCGGCGCGGCTGGTGGAACGGCTGCGGCTGTCGAATGCCGAGGCCGCCCGGCTCGCCGCTTATGCCCGCGCCTTTCCGGCCCTGCGGGGGCGCATGCCGGCGCCGGATGCGGTGCAGATCCGGCGATACGTCGCGGAATTCGGCATCGAGGCCGTCAGCGATGCAGCCTATGCCCTCGACGGTGAGCCGCGCCCGGTTCTCGATGATTCGGCCCGCGCGGCGCTCGCGGCTTTCCGCTCCGGCGCCGAGCCGCTTCCGGAAATGCCGCTTGCCGGGCGCGATCTCCTGGCACGGGGGATGGCGCGCGGGCGCATGATCGGTGTGGCTCTGGCCCATGCACGGGAAGCCTGGCTCGCCGGCGGATGCCGTGGCGGCGAGGCCGAGCGCGAGCGCCTCATCGCGATCGCCATGGAGGTCGCCGGGCAGAGCGCGGGCGCATGATCGCGCTGATTCGCCAAAAGCCGGAAAAGGCGGCATGATCAGGCATCTGGCGATGCCTGATGGCGAAGAGATGCGGTGAGAGACAGCCATGGTGCGATCGGGAGATCG
>PXAW01000188.1 GCA_003567055.1 Hyphomicrobiales bacterium | reverse complement strand
GGCGGAGCCGCAGACGAGCGCCGTCACGAGCGGAACGGCGCGCCGCGCCAGCCGCGCGCCTTCGCGCCAGAGTGGCAGGGCGAGGCCGACCGTGGCGGTGCCGAGCAGGAAATGCACGAATTGCGCGCCGGCGAAATAGGTCTGGTAGGGAATGCCCGACACGGCGAGCAGCGCCACCAGCAGCACGACCGCGATCAGCACCGGATTGAGCAGGGGCGAGCCGGCGGCGCGCTTTTGCGCGAACAGCCCGAGCTGATAGGCGACCAGCGTTGCGGTCAGCCAGAGCAGCGGCTCGGTGGCGAGATAGACCCAGAGCTCCTGAAGCGCCGCGCCGTCATCGGGCGGTATCTGCGCGCGCGTCTCGCCGTTCATGGCTGCTTGTCCTCCTGCCCGCGCTCCTGCGGCGAGAGCGCGTCATAGACCAGCGCCGTGACGACGATACCGGCAATGGTGCTGCCGATCAGCGCCACCAGGATGGGCAGCCATTCCGCCCGCAACAGACCCAGATGCATCGACACGCCCACCCCGGCGGGCACGAAGAGCAGGCCGAGATTGGCCAGAAGCCCGTCGACGAGGGCCCCCAGCTTCTCGGCCAGGGCCGGGCGCAGGCTCATGGCGATCACGAGCAGGACCATGCCGAGCACCGGGCCGGGCAGCGGCAGACCGGTCAGGCGGGCGATGATCTCGCCGGCGAGTTGAAAGATCAGGAGCCAGGTCGCGGCTTCGAGCATGTTGAGTTCTCCGCAGACGGGGTATCAGGACGGCGCGACACCACCATAGCCCGGTATGGCTTTGTGGGAAGGCCGGGAACTTTTCATGCGTCCCGCCCGTAGTTTCCGGGACTTGCGCGAAATCAAAGCCTGGCGCACCCCTCGTTGTCATCACGCGATCCACAGACAGCCCCCGCATCCGGAGATACCGCCTTGGCAGAGCCCGCCCCGAAAAAGCCTGCTTCGGAAAACCCTGCTTCGGAAGGAAACGACGCGCAAGATTCCCCATCCCCGCGCCCCGATCGCTCGACCTGGATCGCGGCAGGGATCGTCCTCGCGCTGGTTCTGTGGATGGGGTCGGGTTTCGTCTTCCCCGCCGAGGAAGAAGAGCAGGTCGTGCGTGACGCGCCGGTTGCGCCCGTCGCCGTCTCGGTGCGCGAATCGCAGGCCGCGCCGGTGGAGCAGGTCTTCATCGCGGAAGGGCAGGCGCTGCCGGCGCGCGATACCGTCTTGCGCGCCGAGATGTCCGGCGAGATCGTGGCGCTCGATGTGCAACGGGGTGACGATATCACCGAGGGCACCGTCATCGCCCGGTTCGACGACGAAGAGCGCGCGGCTGCCCGTGCCCAGGCACAGGCCGAGCTGGAACGCGCCGAGCGTGAGCTCGACCAGGCCGAGACCCTGCTCGACCGCGGTACCGGCACCCTCGACCGCGTCGTCAATGCCCGCACCGCCCGCGCCGCTGCCGAGGCGGCGCTGGTTTCCGCCCGCCGCGCCGAGCGCCATACCGCAATCCGCGCCGGTTTCGACGGACGCCTCGATGATCTCGATATCGAAGCGGGTGAATTCGTCTCCGCCGGCGAGACCGTCGGACGGCTGATCGACCTCGATCCGCTGCGCGTCGAGATCCAGGTGCCGCAGCAGGTCCTGCGCGGCATCCGCCCGGGCATGCCGGCCGAGGTGCGGTTCATCACAGGTGAGACGGCACAAGGCGTGATCCGCTTCGTCGGGGCCGCCGCCGATCCGCGTACGCGGACCTTTCCCGCCGAGATCGCGGTGGACAATCCCGACAGCGCGATACCCGCCGGAATCAGCGCGCAGGTACGCATCCCCACCGAGGAAATCATGGCGCATTTCCTCTCCCCCGCCACGCTGGCGCTGGCCACGGACGGGCGCCTCGTCGTGAAGACGGTGGATGACGATGATACCGTGGTCGAACAGGCGGTTTCGATCGTGCGCGCCCAGAGCGACGGCATCCATGTCTCCGGCCTGCCCGAGAGCGCGCGGGTGATCACCATCGGCCAGGGCTTTGTCAATGAAGGCGACCGGGTCACCCCGCATCCCGATGAACGCACCCCGCCGCGCCCCGACGAGGCGCCTGAAATCGTTACGCAGGCGCCTGAGGCGGAGCAGGATGACGCGCCCGCGCTCAGCCCGCTCGATCCCGACGGCCCGGCTTCGGATCTGTTCGGCGCCGACGGGGCGCCGATCCCGTCACCGGGAGCCGAATGATGCTGATCGATGCCGCCTTCGCCCGCACCCGCGTGGTGCTCTTCCTGCTGGCGCTGGTCCTGGCGCTGGGAGCCTTCGCCTATCAGACCATTCCCAAGGAGGCGACGCCGGAAGTGCCTATCCCGGTGATCTACATCACCACCGGCCTCGACGGGATTTCGCCGGAGGATGGCGAGCGGCTGCTCCTGATGCCGCTCGAAACCGAACTCGGCACCATTGCCGGCCTGCGCCAGATGCGCTCGCAGGCGAGCGAGGGGCGCGCTTCGGTGACGCTCGAATTCGAGCCGGGTTTCGATGCCGAGGAGGCGCTCACCTCGGTGCGCCGGGCCGTCGACCAGGTGCGCCCGGATCTGCCGGCGGATGCGCGCGAACCCTCGGTGAACGAGGTCAATACCGCGCTCTTCCCGGTGCTCACCGTGATCGTCTCCGGCAATGCCCCCGAGCGCAGCCTCAACCGCGTCGCGAGCGACCTGCGCGATACGATCGAGGGTGTCGAGGGGGTGCTGGAGGTCGATATCGGCGGGCGGCGCGACGAGCTCGTCGAGGTGCTGATCGATCCCACCATCTTCGAGACCTACCAGATCACCTTCGAGGAACTGATCAGCCAGATCGAGCGCAACAACCGCCTCATCGCCGCCGGCACCATCGAGACGCAGGCCGGGCGCGTGGTGCTCAAGGTGCCGGGCCTGATCGAGGACGAGGCGGATGTGCGCGACATGCCCGTGATCGTGCGCGACCGCACCGTGGTGACCTTCGCCGATGTCGCCTCGGTCCGGCGCAGTTTCGAGGATCCGCAGGGCTTTGCGCGGATCAACGGGCAGCCGGCCCTCGCCCTCGAAGTCAAGAAGCGGGTGGCGGCCAACATCATCGAGACGGTGGACGGCGTGCGCGGCGCGGTCGATGCGATGGAGGCCGGGTGGCCGGGCAATATCAGCGTGGATTACACGCTCGACATCTCGAAATACGTGCACGAGATGCTGGGCGATCTCGAATCCAACGTCATCGCCGCCGTGATCCTGGTGATGATCGTGATCGTGGCGGCGCTCGGGCTGCGCAACGCGCTGCTGGTCGGCCTTGCCATTCCCGGCGCCTTCCTCGGCGGCGTCGCGGCCCTGTGGATGATGGGCTACACCATGAACGTGGTGGTGCTGTTTGCGCTGATTCTCGTCGTCGGCATGCTCGTCGACGGCGCCATCGTCACCACGGAGCTGGCCGATCGCAAGCTGCAACAGGGCGAGCCGGCGCGCGAGGCCTATCGTGCGGCGGCCAAGCGCATGGCCTGGCCGATCATCGCCTCGACGGCGACGACGCTGAGCGTCTTCGTGCCGCTGCTGTTCTGGGGCGGGGTGGTCGGCGAATTCATGAAATACCTGCCGATCACGGTGCTCCTGACGCTCACCGCCTCGCTGGCCATGGCACTGATCTTCATTCCCGTCGCCGGTGGGCTGATCGGGCGCCGGCGGGTCCAGAGCGCCGCCGCGCAGGCGCAGTTGCGCGAGGCCGAGACCGGCGATCCGCGCCGCATGCATGGTTTCGCAGGATACTATATCCGGCTGCTCGAACGCGCGATCCGCCGCCCCGGCCTCACGCTGCTGCTGGCCATGGCCCTGCTGCTGGGCTCCTTCGCCGCCTACGGCAAGCTCGGCGCGGGCGTCTCGTTCTTTCCCGATATCGAGCCGGATTTCGCCCAGGTGCAGGTGCGCGCCCGTGACGATCTCTCGGTGCATGAGCGTGACGCGCTGGTGCGGCGGGTGGAGGAGCGGCTGATCGCCATGGGCGAGATCGACAGCGTCATCGCCCGCTCCTTCGCCGATTCCCGTGACGATCCGGAGCTGATCGGCACGCTCCAGCTCGAACTGGTCGACTGGGATGCCCGCCGCCCCGCCGCCGATATCGCCCAGGATATCCGCGACATGACCGCGGATTTCCCCGGCATCACGCTCCAGGTGCGGCTGATGGCGATGGGGCCGGGCGAGGGCAAGCCCGTGCGGCTCGAAATGCGCGCTGCGGATGCGCAGATCAGGGCCGATGCGGTGGCGAAGGTGCGGGCGGAGATGGCGCGGCTCGGTGGCTTCACCGATGTCACCGACACGCTGCCATTGCCCGGAATCGAATGGCGCATCAACGTCAACCGCTCCGAAGCCGCGCGTTTCGGCGCCGATGTCAGCCTGCTCGGCCAGGCGGTGCAATTGCTCACGCAAGGCGTGACCATCGCCGATTTTCGCCCCGAGAGCGCCGATGACACCGTCGATATCCGCGTGCGCTTCCCCGCCGGCGACCGTACGCTCGAAGCGCTTCAGGGGCTGCGGGTGCCGACGCAGACGGGGCTGATCCCGATCACCAATTTCGTCAGCTTCGAGCCGGCGCCGCGCACCGGTTCGCTCCAGCGGCTCGACCAGCGCCGCATGGTCGCCGTCGAATCCGACGTCGCGCCCGGATTGCTGGTGGATGAACGCATCCGCGCCCTGCGCGCGGCGCTCGAGGCGGCGGATCTGCCGGAGGCCGTCGACTGGTCCTTTGCCGGCGAGGCGCAGGACCAGGCGGAGGCGCAGGAATTCCTTGCCGGCGCCTTCGTGGCGGCCATTGCGCTGATGTTCCTGATCCTGGTCACCCAGTTCAACAGCTTCCGCCAGGCCGTGATCGTGATGAGCGCCATCGTCTTCTCGATCGCGGGTGTGCTGATCGGGCTGATCATCACCGGGCGGCCCTTCGGCATCGTCATGGGGGGGATCGGCATCATCGCGCTGGCGGGGATCGTGGTGAACAACAACATCGTGCTGATCGACACCTACAACGTCCTGCGCCGCGAGGGGCTGGGCGTGCATGATGCGATCCTGCGCACCGGCGCCCAGCGCCTGCGCCCGGTCGTGCTCACCTCGCTGACCACGGCGCTCGGCCTGCTGCCGATGGTGCTGGGCATGAATATCGATTTCTTCCGCAGGGTGATGGTGTTCGGCGCGCCCTCCACGCAATGGTGGGTGGAGCTCTCCAGCGCCATCGTCGGCGGGCTGCTTGTCGCCACCGTGCTGACGCTCCTGCTGACGCCCGCCATGCTGATGCTGGCGCACGGGCGGGAACGGGCCGGCATTGCGCCGTCCCCCGCAGCGAGGGGGGACGCGGCGCAACCCGCCTGAAGGGCGCCTCAGGCGAAGAGGCGTTCGTCTTCGAGGCCGGAATAGAGATGCGCGACCTCTTCCCCGTAGCCGTTATAGAGCTGCGTGGGAATCTGCTCGTCGGTGCCGAGCATGCGCTCGCTCGCCTGGCTCCAGCGCGGATGGGGAACCTCCGGGTTCACATTGGCCCAGAACCCGTATTCGTGGCTGGCGAGCTCCTCCCAGAAGGATACGGGGCGCTCCTCCGTGAAGCTGATGCGCACGATCGACTTGATCGATTTGAACCCGTATTTCCACGGCACGATCAGCCGCAACGGTGCGCCGAACTGGTTGGCGATGGGCTGGCCGTAGATGCCGGTGACCATCAGCGTCAGATCATGCGTAGCTTCCTCCATGGTCAGCCCCTCCGTATAGGGCCATGGATACCAGGCCTGGCGCTGGCCGGACGCGATGGTGTTGTCCTCGAAAGTCTGCATCACCACGTATTTCGCCGATGAGAGCGGGCGCGCCATGGCGATCAGGTCGCGCATCGCGAAACCCGTCCAGGGCACGGCCATGGCCCAGGCCTCGACACAGCGGAAGCGATAAAGGCGCTCTTCCAGATCGACGCTGCGGATCAGCCTGTCGATATCGATCGTGCGCGGCTCCTCGACGAGGCCGTCGATCTCGATGCTCCAGGGCCGGATTTCGAGGGCCCGCGCTGCCGCCGCGACGCGCTTGGAGGAGCCGAATTCGTAGAAATTGTTGTAATTCGAGGCAACGCTCTCGTCGGTAATCGCGCGATCCAGGGTGAAGC
>PXAW01000217.1 GCA_003567055.1 Hyphomicrobiales bacterium | reverse complement strand
GTGCGGGCCTCGGTGATATCCGGGGTCATCAGCAGCCGCGCGCCGAGCGCAGCATCGCCGATCCGCCCGCCGGCATTGATGCGCGGTCCGACCAGAAACCCGAGATGCCAGGCCTGCGGCGCCGCTTCGAGCCCGGCGACATCGAGCAGCGCCGTCAGACCGGCTCGCCCGCGCTGGCGCATGACGGTGAGGCCCTGGCGGACGAAGGCGCGGTTGAGACCGATCAGCGGCACCACGTCGGCCACCGTCGCGAGCGCCACGAGGTCGAGGGCACCCATCAGCGAAAACGCTTCTTCCGCAGGCGCTTCGCCGGTGTTGCGCAGGGCGCGATTGAGGCCGACGAGGGTGAGGAAGACGACGCCCGCCGCGCAGAGATGGCCGAGACCGGAGAGATCGTCCTGGCGGTTGGGATTGACCAGTGCCGCGACCTCCGGCAACGTCTCCGGCGCCTGGTGGTGATCAAGTACCACCACGTCAAGCCCGAGCCGGCGCGCCTCGGCGAAGGGCCCATGGCTCGCCGTTCCGCAATCGACGCTCACCAACAGCCGCGCGCCGTCTTCGGCCAGCGCCCGGATCGCCTCGGCATTGGGGCCGTAGCCCTCGGTGATGCGATCGGGAATATGGATGCGGCAGGGCACGCCGCAGGCTTCGAGGAAGCTCGCGAGCAGCGCGCTCGAGCAGGCGCCGTCCACGTCGTAATCGCCGAAGATCGCCACGGGCTCGCGCTTGCGCACGGCGTGGACGAGGCGGTCCACGGCAGGCTGCATGTCGCGCAGGGTGTCGGGGTCGGGCATCTGATCGCGCAGGCGCGGCGTCATGAAGGCCTCGACCGCTTCCATGCCGACCCCGCGCCCGGCCAGCACCCGGGCCACCAGATCGGGCAGCCCGTGCGCCTGCGCCAGCGCGCTCGCCAGCATTTCGCCGCGCTCGTCCAGCCGATACGCCCAACCGCGCCCGGAGGCGGTACGGCTTGCGCCGGGAAAGGCGCGCCCGGGGGAGGGGGCGGCGGGAATCGATGCGAAATCACTCATCAGCGCAGGGCGGGCAGCGTTCAGAAAATCTTGCGATACTGGATGAAGCCCGGCAGGTCGGCGACCTGATCGTAGAGAATGCGCGCTTCATAGTTCTTCTCCTGCGTGAGCCAGTAGACCCGCGCCGCGCCGGCCTCCTGCGCCCGCTCGTAGACCGCTTCGATCAGCTTGCGCCCGGCCCCCTTGCCGCGCGCCTGCGGCACGGTGAAGAGATCCTGCAGGTAGCAGTAATCGCCGATCGTCCAGGTCGAGCGGTGGAAGATGTAATGCACGATGCCGACCAGTTCGCCGTCGAGAAAGGCGCCCAGGGCGAACATAGGCTCGTTCGGATCATGCAGGCGGTCCCAGGCCGTCTGCGTTGCCTGTTCCGACACGGAGGTCTTGTAGAAGGCGAGGTAGCCCTGCCAGAGCGGCTCCCAGGCAGCGCGATCATCACGATGCAGTTTTCTGATTTCGATCTCGGCCATTCCGGCATCCCTCCCGATCAACACTTCCGTCCTGAGGACTAGCAGATATCCGATGGCAACGCATCCCGCAGGGCGCCTGCGACATGCAGCCCCCGGCAATCGGGAAAACGCTGTTTCGCCTTGCGTGAATTGATTGGAGGCGATATAAAAAATACAAGAATTTCAATAGTTTAGACCGTTTCTAAACTGGAGATCCTGATGATCGTCTGTTCCTGCAACGTCCTTTCCGATCGCGATGTGCGCGGCTGCCTCAACCCGGGTGCCGATTGCCCGCGCACGCCTGCGCAGGTCTATCGCTGCCTCGGATGCTCTGCGCAATGCGGACGTTGTGCGCGCACGATTCGCAAGATCATGGATGCTGCGTTGCCTGGTATCGACCGCTGCGCCGGCTGTCCGGCCGCCTGTGAGACGCATCACGACGAAGCGATGGAACATGCAGGCTGATCGTATGCCGCAGACCCCGCAGGCTGCGCGCGCGACAGGCCGGCTATTGACGGAGTGCCGGCCACGGCCTAGCTATTGTTTAGAACGGTTCTAAAAAGCGGAGTGCATTCATGAAGGGCGACAAGAAGGTCATCGAGTATCTCAATCGCGGCCTGCGCAGCGAGCTCACTGCGGTCAATCAGTATTGGCTGCATTACCGCATCCTCGATGATTGGGGCTACAAGGACCTCGCGCAGTTCTGGCGCAAGGAATCGATCGAGGAAATGCAGCACGCGGACAAGTTCGTGGAGCGGATCCTGTTCCTCGAGGGTTTCCCCAATCTGCAGGAGCTCGATCCGCTGCGCATCGGCCAGTCGATCGAGGAGATCCTCGAATGCGATCTGGCTGCGGAAATCGAGGCGCGTTCACTCTATATCGAGGCTGCGAATTACTGCGACAGCGTCTCCGACCGGGTCTCCAAGAACCTGTTCGAGGAACTCGCTGCGGATGAGGAAGGCCATATCGACTTCCTCGAGACGCAGCAGGAGCTGATCAGGCAGGTCGGCGTGCAGCTCTACGCCCAGAAGCATATCGGCGGTCTGGAATGAGGGTGGCGGCTGCCGGTCCCGCCGGCGGCCTCACTTGATCAGCTGCGAGAGCGCGCGGAACGTGTCGGTGCCCGCGCGCTCCATCCACTCGAACACCACCATTTCGCTGTTGACGACGACGCATCCCGCCTGTCGCGCGCGAGCGATGGCGAGATCGCGGCTTTCCGGCGCACGGCTGCCGACCGCATCGGCCACGAAGAAAATCTGATAGCCTGCCGCCTGCAGATCGAGCGCCGTCTGCAAGACGCAGACATGCGCTTCGGCGCCCATGACGATGATCTGGTCGCGCCCGACTTCCCGCAGATTGGCGAAATGTTGCGCAAAAGCCGGGTCGCGCTGCGCGGAGAAGGTGATCTTCTCGTGGATGAACGCGGTCGCGGGCAGGAGTTCGCGGACCGGCGCGATGGTCGGCCCCAGCCCGCGCGGATATTGCTCGGTCACCTCGACCGGGATCTCGAGCGCGCTCGCGGCGCGGATCAGGATTCCCGCCCGCTCGGCGGCGGCATTGCCCGCGTGGATCGCCGGCATCAGGCGCTCCTGGAAATCGACGATCAGCAGGATCGAACGGTCGGCCTCGATGAGCATGCAGCTTCTCCCTCTCGCGCAGTGTCGCAGCGGCTGAACCTGTGCGCAACCTCATGGTGTTTCGCAGCTGCGTCATGACATGCTGGCACTTTGCCGGCATATGAAGCTTTGCCGTTTGACCGGTGAGAAAGCGCGCAACTGTCATGCGTTTGTCATGCAGCGCCACTAAGCAGCCTCTGAAGGTTGCAAACCAGGGAGAAAAGTGACCCATGAAACCCAACACGCTCATCGCTGCCGGTGTCGCCGGCATGGTCGGCTTCGCCGCTTTCGCCGCGCCTGCTCAGGCCGATTACTATGAAGGCCAGACGATCCGCATCATCATCCCGTTCTCCGCTGGTGGTGGCACCGACACGTTCGGGCGCCTGATCGCGCAGCATCTGGGCAACCACATCCCCGGCAACCCCACCGTCGTGGCCGAGAACGTCACCGGTGCCGGCGGCCTGCTCGGCTCCAACGAATTCGCCGAGCGCGTCGAAAAGGACGGCATGACGCTCCTCACCGCGTCGGGTCACCTCAACCTGCGCGCCTTCCTCGGCCTCGAGGGCCTGCGCCTCGATCTCGACGAGCTGACCCCGGTCGTCGCCGCCCCGATGGGCCATGTCACCGCGTTCAACACCCAGGCGAGCGGCGTTTCCACCTTCGCCGAATTGCTGGAATGGGACGGGCGCATCACCAAGGGCATCACGGATCCGGTGGGTCTCGTCGAGTCGATCGTGGCGCTGGAAGTCCTCGGCGTTGAATATCGCGCGGTGCCCGGTTACGGCGGTCGCGGCGATACCCGCGTCGCTTTCGAGCGCGGTGAGCTGATCATCAACTCGCAGTCGACCCCGGCCTTCAATGCCCGCGTCCAGCCCCTGATCGACGAAGGCACTGCCGAAGTCGCCTACGCGATCGGTTTCATCGACGCTGACGGCAACCCGGTTCGCGACCCGGCCGCGCCGGATCTGCCGACTCTGGCGGAAGTCTACCAGGAGATCCACGGCGAGATGCCTTCGGGCGAAGCCTGGGAGGCCTACAAGGTCGTCGCCAACCTCGTGCAGAACACGCGCGGCACGATCTGGGTGCATGCGGAGGCGCCGCAGGAGGCCCGCGACGCGCTGCGTCAGGGTGTCGATGCCATGGTTCTCGATCCCGAATTCATCGAGGCTGCCGGCAACATTCTCAGTGGCTACGAGGTCATCTCCGGCCCCGGTCTCGACCAGATCAAGGCTGAGCTCGACGCTGCTCCGGCGGAAGTCGTGACCTGGGTGCAGGATCTGCTGACCGACAATTTCGAAGTCAGCTTCGATCGCTGATCGCCACTGTGCGCATCACGTGATCCGATTTCATGTGCAAAGCCGCGCCGCGCCCCTGTCGGGGTGCGGCGTCGCGTGTTGAGATAGACCTACGCTGGTAGAGCAAGGCGCCCCATGATCGATGCCCTCGTCAACGGTCTCGTCATTCTGATGGACCCGTTCCGTATGCTGATGCTGTTCGCCGGTGTCGTGATCGGCATCACCGTGGGCATCCTGCCCGGGCTGGGTGGCCTGATGGGCATGGCGCTGGTGCTGCCATTTCTGTTCGGCATGGATTCCTATGCCGGCATCGCCATGCTGATCGGCATCGCCGCCGCCGTACCCAGCGCGGACACATTCCCCTCGGTGCTGATGGGGATACCCGGCTCGTCAGGCTCGCAGGCGACGATCATGGACGGCTATCCGATGGCGCGCAAAGGCCAGGCGGCGCGGGCGCTCTCGGCCTCCTTCATGGCCTCGCTCCTCGGCGGCCTGATCGGCGCGGCGGCGCTGACGGCGCTGATCCCCTTCGCGCGTCCGCTCGTGCTTGCCTTCGGCTCGCCGGAACTGTTCATGCTCACCATATTGGGGCTCTCGATGGTGGGCGTCTTGAGCGGCTCGCGGCCCCTGCTCGGCATTATCGGCGCCGTCGCCGGGCTGACGCTCGGCATGGTGGGCGGCGCGCCGGTGGCGCCGGAATACCGCTTCGTCTTCGGCGAGCTCTATCTCTATGACGGCTTCTCGCTGGTGATCCTCGCGCTCGGCCTGTTCGCCATCCCCGAGATCATCGACCTGCTGGCGAAGGGCGGATCGATCGCCCAGCGCGGCCCCGGCCTCGGCGGCGGCTGGATGGACGGGGTGCGCGACACCTTGCGCAACAAGTGGCTGGTGGTGCGCCATTCGCTGTTCGGCGTGATCATCGGTGCGATCCCGGGCATGGGTTCCTCGATCATCGACTGGCTGAATTACGGCTATGTGGTGCAGACGTCGAAGGACCGCTCGCAATTCGGCAAGGGCGATGTGCGCGGCGTGATCGCGCCGGAAGCCGCCAACAATTCGCGCGAGGGTGGCGTGCTGATGCCGACGCTGCTCTTCGGCGTTCCCGGCTCGAGCGCCATGGCGCTGTTTCTCGGCGCGCTGCTGATCTTCGGCATCCAGCCCGGCCCGGCGCTGTTGCGCGACGATCTCGACCTCGTCTTCGTGATCATCTGGTCGCTCGCCATCGGCAATGTCATGGGCACGGTGATCTGCCTCGCGCTGAGCCGGCCGATCGCGCGGCTGACCTTCGTTCCGTTCCATTTCATCGCGCCGGTGGTGTTGTGCATCGTCATCCTCGGCGCCTTCCAGGAGACGCGCCACTGGGGGGATCTCGTTGCCCTGTTCTGCTTCGGCCTCGTCGGCTGGCTGATGAAGCGCATCGAGATGCCGCGCCCGCCGCTCCTGATCGGCTTCATCCTCTCCGGGCTGGCCGAGCGCTATCTGTGGATGTCCTACAACCTGTATGACTGGGACTGGCTCTACCGCCCGCTCGTCATCACCATCGGGGCCCTGTGCATCGCGCTGGTGATCGGCGGAATCTGGCTGAAGCGTCGCTCGGCGACGGGCGAGCAGGCGTCGCAGCTGCCCACCGCAGATGCCGGGACGGGGAGGGCGCAGCCATGAGCCAGGCCGATCTGAGCCTCGCGCGCCGGTTGCGCACCGCCTTCGTGGTGGTGCTGCTGATCCTCTTTGTCACCGTCGCCTGGGC
>PXAW01000372.1 GCA_003567055.1 Hyphomicrobiales bacterium | reverse complement strand
GATCGTCTCCGCCGGCGGCGGCGAGCGCGACTACGAGGTTGACGGCCAGATCCTGACGCAGATTTCGCACCAGGCCGATCAGGGCGCGTTCCTCAACGAACGGCTGATGAGCGATGTGCGCCCGACTTTGTTCCTCGCGCAGCTCTCCAACCTGCTCGCGGGCAATATCGCCATCGTCCACGGCGTGACCGGCGCCTCGCGCACCTTCATGGGGGAGGAGCAGGCCGGGATCGACGCGATCCGCATCGCCCATGCCCGCATCCGCGCCGGCCAGGCGGATATCGTGCTCGTCGGCGGCTCGTTCAACGGCGAGCGCGCCGACAGCCTGATGCTCTACGAGATGGGCGGCTTGCTGTGGAAGCAGCCTTTTGCCCCCGTCTTCTCACGTCCGGAACGCGGCGGCGGTTTCATTCTGGGCTCCGGTGGCTGTTTCCTCGTGCTGGAATCGCGCGCCCATGCCCGGAAACGCGGGGCCGAGATCGTTGCACGGATCGATGATGTCGGCGCGGATCTCGCCCGTCGTCAGCCGGGAGCCACGGCGAAGATGCTCGAGAAACTCTGGGCCGAAATCGCGCCCGGTCCCGATGCCATGGTGATTTCCGGCGCGACCGGGGTGCAGGGGCGTACCGAGGAAGAGCGCGCTGCGCTCGATCGTCTTGCACCCGGCGCACGGATCCTCGCGCTGCAGGACGCGTTCGGTCATCTGATGGAGGCGCAGGCGCCCGCCGGTGTGGCGCTCGCCGCCGCCGCGATCGCGCGCGGCGATGCACCGGAAGCCGTCGTCACCAGCATCGGCCATCAGCGCGGCGAGGGCGTGATCCGCCTGTCGCGGGCGGATGCGCCGGCGCGCGCCGGTCAGGAGGGTTGAGCATGTCCGCCTATCGTGATCGCCTTGGACGCCCCCTCGTCGCCGTCACCGGCATGGGCCTCGTCACTTCGCTCGGCGAGGGCAAGGCCGATAACTGGAGCGCGCTGACCGCCGGGCGGTCCGGCATCCACCGCATCCGCCGCTTCTCCACCGAGAACCTGCGCACCACCATTGCCGGCACCGTCGATTTCATCGATGTCGATCCGTTCTGCGCGCCGCTGCTCTCGCAGGAATTCGCCAGCCGCGCGGCGCAGGAAGCGATCGCACAGGCGGGGATCGGCGCGGAATTTCCCGGCTCGCTCTTCATCGCGGTCCCGCCCGTGGAGGTCGAATGGCCGCAGCGGATCGCCCTCGCCAAGGCCTCCGGGCAGAGTGGCAACGTTACCTACGATGATCTGTTGAAAGCCGCAGGCAGTGGCGATTACCGCGCCTGGCACGACCTTTTCCTCTTCGGCACGGTCGCCGAGCATATCCAGGAGCGCTTCGGCACGCGTGGCTCGCCGATCTCGCTCTCCACCGCCTGTTCGTCAGGCGCCACGGCGATCCAGCTCGGGGTCGAGGCGATCCGCCGGGGCGAGGCGCCGGCGGCGCTCTGCATCGGCACCGACGGCTCGGTCCATGCCGAGGCGCTGATCCGTTTCTCGCTGCTCTCGGCGCTCTCGACCCAGAACGACACACCGGAAGCGGCGGCCAAGCCGTTCTCCAAGAATCGCGACGGTTTCGTCATGGGCGAGGGCGGCGCGGCGCTCGTTCTCGAGGATGCCGAACATGCGATCGCGCGCGGCGCGACCATCCTCGGCTATGTGCTGGGCTGCGGCGAGAAGGGCGACGGCTTCCACCGCACCCGCTCCAGTCCCGACGGCGCGCCGATCATCGCCGCCATCCAGGGCGCGATCGACGATGCGGGCCTGTCGCCGGATGCGATCGACTACGTCAATGCACATGGCACCGGAACGCCGGAAAACGATAAAATGGAATCACTCGGCCTGATGCAGGTGCTCGGCGAGCGCATGCAGAGCGTGCCGATCTCCTCCAACAAGTCGATGATCGGCCACACTCTCACCGCTGCCGGTGCGGTGGAGGCGGTGGTTTCGCTGATGACCATCGCCGAGGGCCGGATTCCGCCGACGATCAATCACCACGTGCCCGATCCCGCCATCCCGCTCGATGTCGTCCCCAATGAAGCACGCGATGCGGATGTGCGGGTGGTCCTGTCGAATTCCTTCGGTTTCGGCGGCCAGAATACCTGCCTCGTCCTCGCCGCAGAGCCGGTCTGAGCGAGCATATCCTCGATAGTGCCGGGAGGCTTATCACCATGAGCAGGCGGATTCTCGTAACGGGCGGCGGCAAGGGCGTCGGCGCGGCCATCGTGCGCAGCCTCGCAAAGGCCGGTTACGACGTCGATTTCACCTATCGCGCCTCGGCTGAGGCTGCGCAGACACTCGCGCAGGAACTCGTCGATGCGCATCCGGGCGTCTCGGTGAACGGTTTTGCGCTCGATCTGTCAGACAAGGCGGCGATCGAGGCGTTTTGCGAGCGCATCGAGGGCGAGGGTTATTACGGTTTCGTCCATAATGCCGGCCAGCCCTATGACGCGCTCACCGCGATGATGGCGCAGGACAAGGCCGAAGCGGCGATGCAGGTGAATTTCTGGGCTTTCACCCGCCTCGCCAAGGCGTTGATGCGCACCATGCTGCGCGCGCGGGAGGGGCGGATCGTCGCCATCGGCTCCGTCGCCGCGCTCCAGGCCACCGCCGGCAATGCCGCCTATGCCGCCTCCAAGGGCGCGCTGATCTCCTATGCGCGCACGCTCGCCATCGAGACGGCCAAGCGCGGCGTCAGCGTCAACGTGATCGCGCCGGGCTTCATCGATACCGACATGATGGCGAGCTACGAGGCCTATCGCGAGAATATGGAAAAGCAGATCCCGGCTGGACGCTTTGCGCGTCCCGAGGAAGTGGCGGGGCTCACCACCTTCCTGATGAGCGAACCGGCAGGTTATATCACCGGCGCCGTATTGCCGATCGATGGCGGGCTCACCGCCATGATCGGCGTGCATCGCTGATATTTTTCGACGATTGCGGCGGAGTGCGCAAAGTGGCGGACGAGGATAATCAGGGCGGCGAGGGCGGCAGGCCGAAGGCGCCGGGTCGCAAACCGTCCGGCAAACCGGCATATGGCAAGCCCGCTTATGGCAAGCCGGCATATGGCAAGAAGCCCGGTTACGGAGGCAAACCCGGCTATCGCCCCGGCGGGCGTGGTCCTGCCCCGCGCCGCGATCCGCGTAACGCGCCGGAAGACGGCGTCGCCGTGATCTATGGCTGGCATCCGGGGCTTGAGGCGCTGCGCAATCCAAAGCGCAGGATCCGCAAGCTCATCGCCACCGAAAACGCCGTGAACCGGCTCACCGCCGAACTCGGAACCCTTCCCGTCACCCCCGAACTCGTCGCTCCGCGCGAGATCGACAGGCTGCTCACCCCCGATTCGGTGCATCAGGGCATCTATATCGAGGCCGACCCGCTCGATCATCCCGGCGGTATCGACGGGCTCGATGCGGATGCGCTGGTGCTGGTGCTCGACCAGATCACCGATCCGCATAATGTCGGCGCGATCCTGCGCAGCGCCGCCGCTTTCGGCGTCACCGCCATCGTCACCACAGCCCGCCATTCCCCCGCTGCGACGGGGGTTCTGGCGAAATCGGCCTCGGGCGGGCTCGAACACGTGCCCTTCATCACCGTGCGCAATCTCGGCGATGCGCTGGAGCGGCTGGGCGAGCACGGTTTCTACCGCATCGGCCTCGATTCGGAGGGCGCGGAGGATTTCGACGCGCTCACGCCGCGCATGCCGCTGGCGCTGGTGCTGGGCGCCGAGGGCAAGGGCCTGCGCCAGCGCACGCGCGCCTGCTGCGATGTGGTCGCGCGGCTCGAAATGCCCGGCGTGATCAAGAGCCTCAACGTCTCCAACGCCGCCGCCGTCACGCTTCATACATTGACGCGAAAACTCGCGCGCGGGAGTGCCTCATGAAGATCCTGCTCGTCGTCGCCGTGGCGCTCGTCGATACGGACGGGCGGGTGCTGATCGCGCAGCGCCCGCAAGGCAAGCAGATGGCGGGCCTGTGGGAGTTTCCCGGCGGCAAGGTCGAGCCCGGGGAGCGGCCCGAGGAGACGCTGATCCGCGAATTGCGCGAGGAGCTCGGCATCGAGACGCAGGAAGACTGCCTCGCGCCGCTTACCTTCGCCAGCCACGCCTATCCCGATTTCCACCTGCTGATGCCGCTCTATATCTGCCGCCGCTGGCAGGGACTGGTGCAGGCGCATGAGCATGCCGATCTGAAATGGGTGCGCGCCACCCGCCTCCGTGACTACCCCATGCCTCCCGCAGACGAGCCGCTGATCCCGGTCCTGATCGACACGCTCGCGCATGTGTGAACGTAGCATGTGTGAGCGTATCGATCAGGCGGACGGAGCGGATCACCCCGCCGCCGCGACGCTCGCCCGCCGCAGCATCGGCTGCGCCTTGCGATAGACGAGGCTGCGCCACAGCCATTCCGCCGGGCCGAAGCGGAAACGTGCGAGCCAGGCCTGCGACCAGAGCGGCATCGCGATCCAGATTGCGAGCACGATGAGGATCTGACCAACGCGCCCGACCTCCATGAACAGGCCGAGCCCGTGGCCGTAGAAGATCAGCGTGCAGATGACGCTCTGGGCGAGATAGTTCGAAAACGCCATCCGCCCGACCGGGGCGAACAGCGCCTGCATGGCGGGGCCGAAGCGGCGCGCGGCGAGGATCACCAGCGCAGTATAGGCGAGCGCGACAAGCGGTGCGGCAAGCGTATTCGGCATACGCCCGAAATAGAGCGAGAAAGTCATTTCCCAGCCGGCATTCTCATTCATGACCACCCCGAGCCCGACGAGCGGCAGACCGAGCGCGAGACCCGTCACGGCGAGGCGCGCATAGGCCCGGCTGGACCATTCGCCCGTCATCAGCCCGCTCTTGAAGGCGGCCATGCCGAGCGCCATCACGCCGAGCAGATAGAGGAACATCTCCGTGGGGATGCCGAAGAGCTGCATGCCGAGGCTCTGCTGGACGCGCATGGCGAGTTGCTCGGCATAACTGCCGCGATAGGCCGCGATCTCGGCCAGCGCATGGCTTCCGGTCGCGAGCCAGTTCTCGTCGGCGATGATCGCGATCTCCTCCGGCGGGAGCATGTTGATCCCGGCGCCGATCAGCGCGAACACGCCCTGCTGCAGGGCAAGCAGCACGATACCGACGATCACCAGCCGGCGCGGCGACCAGTGGCGCATGAAGACCGCGACCATGCCGATCAGCGCATAGGCGGTGAGGATGTCGCCATACCAGATCAGATAGGCATGGATCAGCCCGATCACGAGCAGCCAGAGCATGCGCCGGTAATGCAGGGCGAGCGCGCCGTTGCCGGCGGCTTGCGCACGCTGCGTCATCAGCACGATGCCGGCGCCGAACAGCATGGTGAAGAGCGTGATGAATTTCTTGTCGAAGAAGACATGCGAAATCAGCCAGATGGCGTATTCGGCGCCGCCCGTCGGCGCTACGGCCGGCGGGTTGATATAGGCCGCCGCGATCATGGCGAAGGCCTGGATGTTCATCACGAGGATGCCGAACAGGGCAAAGCCGCGCAGGATATCGAGCCCGGCGATGCGCTCTGCGCCGCTGACAGGGGCGACGCTGGCGGGGGCGGGCGGATTGGCAGGCATGATCGCGTTCTCCTTCATCCGTTCATCGTGTGACGCCGATCCCGGCGCCGGGTTTCGCCACGGTGATGCCGATGCCTTCGCAGCGAAGCAAAGCCGCTTTCGGCAAGGGTAGCCAAAACTGCGCGAAAGCGTGCTAGTTTCCGTTCACGATGCGTGAATGGTTCGACAATCCCGCGAAGAAGGAAGCGCTGCGCTCGCTTGCGGGCGCGGCTTTCGCGGCTGCGCTGATGACCGCGCTGGGGCCCTTCGGCACCTATGACGCGATGGAGACGCCTGCCCGCGCGCTCTACTGGTTCACGGTGATCGGGCTGATCTGGCTCCAGAGCGACCTCGTCACCCGCTTCCTCGAACGCGCGCTTGCCGGGCGCCTTGCGCGTCCCAACCTGACCATACCGGCGATCGCGGCGCTCATCGTGGCCCTGCCGGCGACCGCCGTGGTGATCGTCGTCACGCAATTGATGATGCCGGGAGTGCAGACCAGCCTCGGCCAGACCCTGTGGCAGGTCTTTGTCGTCATCCTCGTCTTCAGCCTCGCCTTCAACAATCTGGG
>PXAW01000088.1 GCA_003567055.1 Hyphomicrobiales bacterium | reverse complement strand
TAGGCCGTCGCGCCGATCTCGACGCCACCGACGCGCTCCACATGCGGCTCGCTCCACCAGGATACGAGATCCTTGGAGCGATACACCCAGGGCTTGCCGTAGGCACCATCCGTGATCAGCAGGCGGCTCTGCGCCGCGCGGCCCGCATCATCGGCATAGTACCAGTCGAACCCCTCCCCGGCACCGAGCCGTGCGCACAGGTAATCGACATCGTAGACGCTGCGCGCGAGCGCCGCATCGAGATGCTCGCCCCCGTCGCGCCAATCCGAAATCGGGGGATAGTAGTCGATCCCGATCGCGTCGATGGCGGGATGGGCCCAGAGCGGGTCGAGGGGAAAGCGCAGCTCATTGCCACCGTCGCGCACATGCGCGCCGTATTCCGTCCAGTCGGCGGCATAGGTGATGCGGGTTGCCGATCCGAGAATGGCGCGCACATCCTGCGCAAGGGTCATGAAGGCGGTGACTGCGGGATATTCCCCCGGTCCCGAGCGGATGCGCGTCAGCGAGACCATCTCGGTGCCGATGACGAAGGCATCCACCCCGCCGGCCTGCACGGCGAGCCCGGCATAATGCAGGATAAGACGCCGCAGGCTCCATTCCGAAGCGCCGGGATTGGCGCTGCCGAAGAAGCTCGCCACCTGCGCCGCCGCGCTCGCGGTGCCGTCGACGCTGCCCGGCGCATCCGGGGCGGGATCGCAGGTGATCCGTCCCCGCCAGGGATAGGGCGGCTGCCCGGTCGTACCGGTGCGCGGATCGGGCAGCGCATTGCCATGGGGGATGTCCATCATGATGAAGGGATAGAGCGTCACCTTCAGGCCGCGCGCCTTGAGATGCTGGATCAGCGCGATCACGCTCGCATCGGAGGGCGTGCCGCCATAGGCGGGAACGCCCTGATGCAGCGAGGCGAGGCGCGCCGTGCTGCGATCGAGCCCGGCCACCGACCAGACCCGCCCCTGCGTCTGCTTATTCCGGATATCGACGCGCGGGGCGATGCTGCACGACCCGACCCGCAGATCATCGCCGAACCACGACACCACCAGCGAGACGCTCTCAAGCCTCGGGCAAAGCCGTTGCAGCGCATCGAGCGAAGCGCGGATATCGGATCGCGCCTGAAACTGGTGCCGGTTGTCGGGGCGCGTCTGACCCGGGCCTATCACCTGCATGACCGGGGTCGGATCATAGCCGAATTCCGTCGCCGCCGGGATCAGGCAGACGGAGCGGATCATAGCCCCGACCCCCTCGCCCGGGCGCACCACCTCGAAGGAGAATTGCGGCACGCGGTTGCCGAAATCGGCCAGCGGCAGGCGCTCGAAGACGACATAGGCGAGCCCGCGATAAGCCGGCGCCCGGTCCGCCCCCTCCTTGGCCACGATCAGCGCATCGGGCTGCTGATGCGCGCCGCCGCGATGCACGCGCATGGTGATCTGCGTCAGATCCACCTCCCTTCCATCCGCCCAGACCCGGCGCACGAAGGCGATCGGCCCCTCGCACAGGCCGATCGCGAGATTGGCATAGTAGGAATAGCGCACTTCCTTGGTGGTCACGGTTGAGCCGCCACCGCCGCCGGCATTACGGAAGAAGCCCTTGCCGCCCTGGCGTCCGGTGCGCTCCACCGTGACGCTGACCTGCTCCTCGAAACGCGTGGCCCAGATCACCTGACCGCCGATACGCGCACGACCGTAGACGCGCGGGATCGGCGCGCCCTCGCTGGAGGCGAGCCCCTGCATCTCGGCGAGGCGCGGCCCTTCCAGCACCCGGTATTCGTGCGTGGCGAAGAGCGCGCCGTCGATGGCCGATCCCGCCATCGAACCCAGCGTCTGCCCGAGCATGGCACCGACAGGGCCGGCGACGGCGCCGCCGATCGCCTGACCGGCGGTTTGCAGGATCATCGTGGTCATCGATGGGTATCCTCTTCACGAAGGGCGAGCGGCGCAGGCGCCGGGAAGGCGAAGCTCGCGGCGAGATGACGCCGCCACCAGCCGCTCAGCGCGACCTCTGCCACGCAGGCCCCGTCATGGGCGTGGATCATGTGCCCCGTATCGGTGGCGATGGCGCAATGCTTGGCAGGAAGCCCGTCGCGCCAGCGAAAGATCAGGACCCGTCCCGGACCGGGGCCTTCGGCAGCGATCAGATGGCGCCTGGCTGCGGCGAGAAGCCGCTCCGTCGCGCCCGCCTCGGCCCAATCGGGGCGATAGGCGCCTGGATGCTCGGGCTCGCAGCCCATCACCATGCGCCAGACGCCCCGGATCAGGCCCAGGCAATCGCAGCCCACACCCCGCAATGATGCCTGGTGGAGATAGGGCGTGCCGATCCAGCTGCGTGCGGCGGCGATGATGGCGGCCTCGTGCGGGCTCATCGGAACAGGCTCCCGCCATCGAGCCCCGCCTCGCCCTGACGCGGCACACGCAGGATGAAATCGTTGCCCGGCATATGCGGGAAGCCGCGGAAATTCACGACATTGCCGAACTTGTTGCGGCAGGTGGCGAAGCTCTTGTCGCAGCCGGGCGTCAGGGTCACCGTATCGCCATGCGCGACAGGACGTGGTGCGCGCTGCCACAGGGCGACTGCGCCGTCAGCACCATGGCTGCGGATTTCGACGGCGAAACCGGCATTGTCGCCGCTCGTAAAGACGAGCTTGCCGCCGCTGAACCAGCCCTCCGCCTGCCCGTCGATCCCGCTCAGGGTGAGATGCAGGGCATCCGCACCCGCCATGACCGTCGCTGCGACCGGCGTGATCGTCACCCCGCAGGCGCCATCGCCGAGATCGGCCGAGCAGGCCGCGCGGTAGAGCCGCCCGCTCTCTTCGTCGAGGCGATGGGTGAGCCCGCGCAACTCCATCACGAAGGCGCCATCGGCGCGCCGGATCTCGCCGACATGGAAAAGGTCGATCAGCAGGCGCTGGCCCGGATCCTGCCAGTTGACCAGCCAGAATTCGATGCCCGCATCGTCATAGAGCCCTGCCTCCACATCATCTTCCGTGATGCCGCCCGACATCAGCGCCCCGGCGACGTCACCGCCCGAGACCGCGAAACCGAGCTCCTGCGTCGCTTCGGCGGCATCGAGGCCGGTGCCGGCATGGAAGCTGGTGGCGTCGAATGCGAGATCCGCGTCGTGGTCGGTAAAGCCCATGATCACGCCGTCGCGGCGGATCAGCCGCCAGCAGCGGCACAGGCTCGTCACCCCCGCCGCGAGATGCGCGGCGAGGTTCTCGTCGATCTGTCGCATGGGAAGTCTCTTTGATCCGTGACGGGGCGCGCGCCCCGCGCCTTTAGGGCATCATTCCGTCAGGTGGATACCGGCTGACGGAAAAAATGATGCGTCGAACAATGACCTGGAGCGCCCGGCCTGACTCCGTCAGGTCGGAACGCGCTAGGGAACGATTTCCACCATCGGCACATGCGGCACGCCGCCGGCCTCGAAGGCGGAAAGGTCGATATCCAGCGCATCCGTGTCGAAGCGCACCGGCACGTCGAAGGCGTATCCCGCCGTCAGCACGCTGCCTTCCGGCGGCGCCGTGAGCAGCGTCACCTGCCCGGTCGTGGTATCGGCCACGAAATCGACGCCCGGCACCAGTTCATCACCATCGCGCGCGACACGCACGCTGCCCGCGACCGGCTTCACGATCGGGCGGGAATAGGGCGCATGGGCGCCGCCATAGGTCTTGGTGAGCTGAAAGACGAGGGTTTCGCCGTCGCCCGTACCGAGCGGCTGGTCGCCGGGACCGGGCGTCGCGCCGGGCGGGCCGGAGCGGCAATCGACCCGGTCATGCAGCCGGAATCCGGTCAGACGCCCGCGCCGTTCCTCGAAGAAGGCGATCACCGCATGCAGATCGTCGAGGCTGCGCACCCCGAGGCCTGCATCGTAGCGCCGGCGCGAGCGCGCCCAGCGCGCATTGCGGCTCTCCGCCCCCGATGCCAGCGTCACCACATCCGTGCGCCGCACCGGCCCGCCCCGCGCACCGCGCGCGACGGAGAAAGGAAAAGAGATTTCGTGGAAGCCCTGGAGCATGCCCTTACCTCCGGGAGTAAAAACGCAAAAAGCCCCGGCACTGCCGGGGCTTTCGTGAAAAACCGGTTCTGGCGGATGCGGTCAGGCGGCATCCGCGAAGAGATCGTCATCGTCGAACGGGTCGCACCCTTCGAGACCATCCTTGTCGGCGACGAGAATATTGCCGTCATCGTCGCCCCAGGTCGCCCAGAGCGCGTCGTCGATCTCGTCGATCATGGTGTGCGTGCTTTCGGCATGCACTTCTTCGGAACGCTTGCGAGCGAACTCGATCGCGTCGACGAGAAGATCAGTGTCGACCGACACCATTTCCTCAACTGCGTTCTGTTTCGCTATCATCGCACATTCCTACTCATATAAACGCCACCGACCCTCGGCAGCATGTATGGCGCAAAGCCGTATTTTTCGTAAACCCGGCTGTCAACCGGATCCTTGATCAAAACGCGTTCCGCACGCAAAAGTTTCGCATATTCGTGCGCACAAGGCAATATCAGAGACAAGATGCCCGGTATCGCCGTAGGCGCGAAACTTCGTTCGATCCAATGCACGGTCAAATGGGTCTTGGCATTTGAAGGCTTGCCCAAGGCCAGCCCCTGCAGGACGCGTCCTTGTCCCTCGATCTCCTGCCACACCGCGAGATTGAAGAATGAAACGCGGTTCTTGAACTTGTAATATAGGCGCTCCCAACTCTCCGAAAAACCCTCATGCGTGTCCGGCCCGTAATATTTCGGCCATTCCTTTCGCGCCTCCTCGAGGGCAGCTTTACAGATCGATGCCAGCGTAACCCTCTTGAAGCGCCCAACCCCGACACGCGCGTTCTTCGCGTTGATCTTCGACGCAATATGCTCACGCGCAACGCGTTGCAGCTGCGCGTAGCGTAGTTCGTTTTCCTCACGAAGACACATGCAAACCCCACTCCCAGACAGCAATTTCAGGCTGCATGCCACATGCCGGAGCACCCCGCAACAGCTTGCGCCTCGCCCGCCATTGACAATTCTCAAGGCGCGACCGCGTCGAATCCGATTTTGTGGGGAGGAAGGCTGTCGAAGAAGGAGAAAACACGATGAGCCACGTCCCGCACGAACTGGCCGAGGAATTCCCGGACAAGGTGCAGCAGATCCATGATCTGAAGATGGCCGATGCCCATTTCGCCAGGCTGGCGGAGGAGTATCATGAGGTCAATCGCGCGATCCACCGCGTGGAGACCCGCATCGAGCCGACGACCGAGGAGGTCGAGCATGAGATGCGGCGCAAGCGCCTGCAACTCAAGGACGAGATCGCCGCCATGCTCGAAAAGGCGGCCTGAGGTCTCACGTCGCGCGGCGCCCCCGGGCCACGGCCCGGGCGAGCGTCGCCGAGACCTGGCTCTCCGAGCGCCGGAACGATGCCGCATCCGGCGTCGCGATATTCACCGTTACCGCGACCGGTCGCTCGCGCCCGCCGGCGGCGACACCCAGCCGGCCATCCGGGCCGCGCGCGAGCGGCATGATCGCCTCCGGCCCCGCCTCCCCCATCAGCCCCGTCCCGCCGCGCATCGGAAAATAGGTCGGCGCGGCGACGACACCGCCCTGGGCGAAAGGCATGACCCGACCGCCCGCGATCACCCCGCCATCGGCGAAAGCTTGCGTGCTTCCCAGACCGGGCCCTCCCTGACCGAGCCCGCCAAGCAGGGAACCCACGCCCCGCCGGATAAGGCTGCGCAGCGGCGCCTGCGCCATCCGCGTGACGAAACCGGTCAGCGAACGCTGCATCCTTTGCAGCGTGCGATCGAACCGCCCGCCTTCCGCATTGGCACGCGCGAAGCTCTGTTCCAGCGTGGTGCCGAGGCGCTCGGAAATTTCGCGCAGGCGCTCGGTCTCGTCGATTTGCCGGCGCAGTTCGAGGCGCTCGTCGCCGGGGCGCAGGGTGGGATCCATGATCGTCTCTCCGTTTTTGATCAGGCGGGTGCGTCGGGATGGGCGCGCATCAGCATCGCGAGCTCGGCCCGTGTCGGCGGAGCCGATGCCGCGACATCGCCGAGCGCGGCAGCGAGTTCGCGCGGCGTGGCACGCCAGAAGCTTTCGGGGGGCCAGCGCAGACGGGTGAGGCAGTAGCCGAGCGCCGCATCCCAGGGAAACGGCGCCGGCGCGGCGCTCATCCCGTCTGCGCCGGCGG
>PXAW01000619.1 GCA_003567055.1 Hyphomicrobiales bacterium | reverse complement strand
CGCAGCGGCAGATCCGCGCGAGCCCCATCCAGCCGCCGGCCCAGAGCCCGTACTTGCCGATCGCCTCGTGGGTATATTCCGAGCAGCTCGGCAGATGCCGGCATTGCCGCCCCATCAGGCCGGAAAGCGAGTAGCGATAGACCGTGATCAGCCCCCGCGCCGCGCTCGCAGGCGCGCGCGCCACCGCGCCGGCGCTGCGGTCGAACAGCGAATCGAGCGCTGCGCCGTCGTGGCGGCCAGCAGGGCGGCCAGCAGGATCGCGGTCGGGTTTGCTCATCTGTGTGATCTGGCGTGCGCGGGCGCGGAATACAAGCGTAAAGCCATCAGCCCTGCCCCGGCGCGCGGGCGAGAACCGCCAACACCTCGTCATCCTCCACCTGATGGAAATCGTCGTAGAAGAAGCCGACCGCCTGGAACAGGCGGGGCGCGAGCGGGCAGATCACGTGATCGACCGCCTCGCGCAGGCGCTCCAGCGTCTCCGGCGGCGCCACGGGCACGGCGACGGTGATGTCGCGCGGGTTCTGCCGATGCAGGGCGGCAATCGCCGCGAACAGGCTCGTCCCCGTGGCCACACCGTCATCGACGATGATCACCGATCGCCCGGCGACGGGAAGACGCGCGCGCCCGGCGCAGTAATCGTCGCGCTGCCGGGCGATCTCCGCGATCCCGCGCAAGCGCCCCTCCTCCAGCCAGCCCTCGGGGAGGCGCAGACCGTCGGCGATCTCGGGATTGGTCACGACCGCATCCTCCGCGCCCTCCACCACGGCGGCGATGGCGAATTCCGGCTGGCCGGGCGCGCCGATCTTGCGCACGAAGAGCAGATCGAGCGGCGCATCGAGCGCCTGCGCGACGGGAAAAGCCACGGGAACCCCGCCGCGCGGCAAGGCAAGCACGAGCGGATCATGCAGCGGCCTGCGTGCGGCATGGTCCGTCAGCGCTTGCGCGAGAACCTCGCCGGCCTGCGCACGATCGCGATAGCGTTCCCGGGCCGGCATGTTCGAACTCCCCCTTCGCCGTCGATTGCCCCGGTCGGATACGGGCAAGGTCGCGCAGCAAGGCCGCGCAGCGAGTTCGACGATACGCGCACGAAACGGCTGCGGCCTTGATCATGCGCAATGCAGGCATCCCGCGCAGCGCCTAGCTTGCTGCGAATTGCGTTTCGATACAAAGCCGCAATCCGGCTGCCGGAGGATCTGATGATCGGCGCACTCGACCGCAAGGTCCTGCGTGATCTGTGGCGCCTCAAGGCGCAGGTGCTCGCCATCGCCCTGGTGATGGCGGCGGGCGCTGCGACGCTGATTCTCGCGACCGGTGCGATGCGCTCGCTCGAGGAAACCCGCGCGGCCTATTACGACCGCAACAATTTCGCCGATGTGTTTGCGCAGGTCCGCCGCGCGCCGGAGGGCGTCGCCGAACGCATCGCGGCCCTTCCCGGCATCGCCGCCGTCGAGACGCGGATCAGCGAGAACGCGGTGCTCGATATCGCGGGCATGGTCGAGCCCGGCAGCGCGAGGCTGCTCTCCCTGCCCGATCGCGAAGCCGCCCGCCTCAACCGGATCACCCTGGAACGCGGGCGCCAGCCAGATCCGGCCCGTCCGGACGAGGTCGTCGTCAATGCTGCCTTCGCCGATGCCCATGGCTTCACGACCGGCGACCGTTTCGGCGCCATCGTCAATGGCCGCAGCCGTGACCTCGCGATCGTCGGCATCGCCCAGAGCCCGGAATTCATCTATGCGATCGGGCCGTGGGACGTGGTGCCGGATGACCGGCGCTTCGCGGTGATCTGGATGTCGCGCTCGGCGCTCGCCGCCGCCTTCGACCTGCAGGGCGCGTTCTCCGAGATCTCGATCCGGCTCCTGCGCGGCGCCTCGGAGCCGCAGGTGATCGCGGCGGTCGATGACGCGCTCGCCCGCTATGGCGGCACCGGCGCGCATGGCCGCGACCAGCAGCAGAGCCATGCCTTCGTGCAGGCCGAGATCGAACAGATCGATGCGCTCAGCCGCGTGCTGCCCCCGATCTTCCTCTTCATCGCAGCCTTCCTCGTCAACATGACGCTGACGCGGCTCATCGCGCTCGAGCGCGAGCAGATCGGCCTGCTCAAGGCAGTCGGCTACGGATCGGTGGCGATTGCGGCGCATTATCTCAAATTCGCCGCCGTGATCGCGGCGATCGGCGTGGTGATCGGCGCGATCGCCGGCACGCTGCTCGCGCGCGGCATGACGGTGATGCTGGTGGAGTTCTTCCACTTCCCCTATCTGCTCTTCACGACGGGGGCGGATCTCTATCTGATTGCCTTCCTCGCCACGGTCGCTGCGGCCAGTATCGGTGCGCTCAAGGCGGTCTGGAGCGTTCTGGGCCTCGCCCCCGCCGTCGCCATGCAGCCACCCGCGCCGCCGCGCTACCGGCGCATCCTGCCGCGCTGGCTGGACATTGCCGCCTTCGTTCCCAAGACGGCGATCATGATCGGGCGCAACATGATGCGCGCGCCGGTGCGCGCCGGCATGACCGTGCTCGGCATGGCGCTCTCCGTCGCGATCCTGATCGGTTCGCTGTTTCTGGTGGATTCGATCTACGAGATGCTGGAAGTGCATTATTTCCAGGCCGAACGCCAGCACGCGACCGTGAATTTCACCCGCGAGGCGCCGCAGGGCACCCTGCACGCCATCGCGCAATGGCCCGGCGTGTTCACCGTCGAGGGCCAGCGCGTCGTGGCCGCCCGGCTGCGCAACGGGCATCGCGAGCATCTGACCCAGATCACCGGCATGCCCGCGCAGGGCGAACTCGCCCGCGCCCTCGATGCAAGCCACAGTCCGCTCACCCTGCCCGATCGCGGCATCGTGCCGAGCGTGGCGCTGGCCGGGAAGCTCGGCGTGCGGCGCGGGGATCTGATCGAAGTCGAATTCCTCCAGGGCGCGCGCCGCAGCGTCATGCTGGAGGTCACCGATCTCGCCCATACCTATATCGGCCTCGGCGCCTTCATGGAGATCGGCGCCGTCAACCGCGCCATGCGCGAGGGCCGCGTCGTCACCGGCGCGCATTTCAGCCTCGACGAGAAAGCGGAGACCGCGCTCTACGACCGCGTCAAGCAATCGCCGCTGATCGGCGCAATCGGCCTGCAGCGGATCTCGCTGGCGAATTTCCGCCAGACCATGGATGAACTGATCTGGGTGTCGATGAGCATCTATGTCATCCTCGCCGCCGTGATCGCCTTCGGCGTCGTCTATAACAGCGCCCGCATCCAGCTCTCCGAGCGCGCCCGCGAACTGGCCTCGCTGCGGGTGCTGGGTTTCACCCGCGCGGAAGTCTCCTGGATCCTGCTCGGTGAGCTGATCGTGCTCACGCTGATCGCCATCCCGCTCGGCTGGCTCCTCGGTTACGGGCTCGCGATCGTGATGCTGGAGGAATATGCCAGCGATCTGTTTCGTCTGCCCTTCGTGATCTCGCACGCGACCTTTGCCACGGCGAGTGGCGTGGTTATCGCCGCCGCGACATTCTCGGCGCTGGTGGTGCGCCGTCGTATCGACCGCCTCGATCTGATCGAAGTTCTCAAGACCAGGGAGTAACCGGATGGCCACGCAAACGCGGAAAACCTGGCGCAAGCGCCTGCTGATCGTCGTGGCCCTCGCCGCCCTCGGCGCGCTCGCGGTCTGGGCCATGCGCCCGCAACCGATCGCGGTGGATCTTGCCGTGATCGACCGGGGCGATCTGATCCTCAGCGTCGAGGATGAGGGGCGGACGCGCATCCGCGACATCTACGTCGTCTCCTCCCCCATGGCCGGCAGCGTGCTGCGCTCACCGCTGGATGTCGGGGATGAAGTGGTCGCCGGCGAGACGGTTGCCGCCTTCATCCGCCCGCTGACGCCGGAATTTCTGGATGCGCGTTCGCGCGCGGAAGCGGAAGCCGCGATCGAGGCCGCCCGCGCGGCGGTGCAGCTCGCCAGCGCGCAGGAGCTCGAGGCCTCCGCCGAATGGAGCTTCCAGCAATCCGAGCTCAACCGCATCGCCGAGCTCGCGCGGCGCGATATCGTCTCGCAGCGCGAATTCGAACGCGCCCGCGCCGCGGTGAACGCCGCTTCCGCCCGCATGGCCAGCGCCCAGGCGACCCTCGCCGTGCGCGAGCGCGAACTCGAAGCCGCCCGCGCGCGGCTGACGGCGCCGCAGGTCGTCGACCCGCAGGCGCCGTCAGCCGGTGAGGATTGCTGCCTGCGCCTGCACGCACCGATCACGGGAGAGGTCCTCACCGTGCATCATCGCAGCGAGACGGTGGTGCGCGCCGGCGAGCCGCTGATCGAATTCGGCGACCCGCAATTGCTTGAGGCAGAAGTGGAGCTACTCTCCTCGGAAGCGGTGCGCATGCGCCCCGGCCTGCGGGCGGAGATCGACGGCTGGGGTGGCGACCACATCCTTGCCGCGCGCGTGCGCCGGGTGGAATCGGCGGGCTTCACCAAGGTCTCGGCGCTCGGTATCGAGGAGCAGCGGGTGCGCGTCGTGCTCGATTTCGAGGATCCGCCCGAAATGCGCGAGGGCCTCGGCCATGGTTTCCGTGTCGTCGCGCGCATCGTGCTCGACGAGTTCGAGGACGTCGTGCGCGTGCCGCTGGGCGCGCTGTTTCGCCACGAGGGCGATTGGGCGGTCTTCGTCGCCGGCGACGACGGTATCGCGCGCCTGCGCCCGATCACACCCGGCACCCGCGACGGCAGCTTCGCCATCGTCGAGGCGGGGCTGGAGCCGGGCGCGCGCGTGATCCTCTATCCGAGCGACCGCATTGCCGACGGCGTGCCGGTGACCGAGCGGGACGGATGATCCTCCCGGAGAGCGCAAGACGCGTCATATCGCCGGCTTGCGATGTGCGGGCCGATGCTCTTGCCCCGGATCAATCATCCATGGCGATCAGCGCGGCGTTGCCGCCCGCTGCCGCCGTGTTGATGGTGATCGTCTGCTCGGTGCCGAAACGCGTCAGGTAGTGCGGCCCGCCGGCTTTCGGGCCGGTCCCCGAGAGACCGTTTCCGCCGAAGGGCTGTACGCCGACGACCGCGCCGATCATGTTGCGATTGGCGTAGACATTGCCGATGGCGAGACGGTTCGCCACTTTCTCGACGACGCTCTCGATGCGCGTATGCAGGCCGAGCGTCAGGCCGTAACCCTTGGCCTCGATCGCATCGAGCACCGCGTCGAGCTCGGATGCCTTGTAGCGCACCACATGCAGGATCGGGCCGAACACCTCGACTTCAAGATCCTCGGCCTTGCCGAGCTCGAACATGTGCGGCGCGACGAAAGTGCCGCGCGCGGGCGCCGTTCCGGCATAATGCACCGCCTTCGCCTCGCGCTTCATGCGTTCGATATGCTTTTCGAGACCGGCCTTCGCCTCGGCATCGATCACCGGGCCGACATGGATGGCGAAGTCGCGCGGATCGCCGAGCGCGAGTTCCTGCGCCGCCCCGGCGATCATCTCGATCATCTTGTCGGCGACATCCTCCTGCACGAACATCAGCCGCAGGGCCGAGCAGCGCTGGCCGGCCGAGCGGAAGGCGCTCATGATCACGTCGTCGGCGACCTGCTCGGGAAGAGCCGTAGCATCGACGATCATGGCGTTGATGCCGCCGGTCTCCGCGATCAGCGGGGTGATCGGCCCGTCCTTGCCGGCGAGCGTGCGGTTGATCAGCCTTGCCACCTCGGTCGAGCCCGTGAAGACGACGCCGTCGATCTTCTCGTGCCCCACGAGCCGCGCGCCGATGCGCCCGTCGCCGAGGACGAGATGCAGCGCCGAATGCGGGATACCGGCCTCGTGCATCAGCGCGATGGTTTCAGCTGCAACCAGCGGCGTCTGCTCGGCGGGCTTGGCGACGACGGCGTTGCCGCTCACCAGAGCCGCGACGATCTGGCCGGTGAAGATGGCGAGCGGGAAATTCCATGGCGAGATCGCCACGAAGACGCCGCGTCCGCGCATGCGCAACCGGTTGGATTCACCGGTCGGACCGGGCAGTTCCTCACCATCACCGTAGAGCCGGCGCGCCTCGATGGCGTAATAGCGGCAGAAATCCACCGCCTCGCGCAATTCGGCCATGGCGTCGTCGATGGTCTTGCCGGCCTCGGCCTGTAACAGATAGAGCAGCCGCGCGCGGCGCTCCTCCATCAGATCGGCAAAGCGCTCCAGCGCCCCGGCGCGCTT
>PXAW01000575.1 GCA_003567055.1 Hyphomicrobiales bacterium | reverse complement strand
TCGGTACGGCGGCGATCGGCGGCGTCGTGGCCTATATCGTGGTGCGCGGGACCGGGCGCGGACGTGCCGTGATGGATGGTCTTTCGGTCCTGCCCAATGCCATCCCCGCCATCGTGCTCGCCGTCGGCGTGATTCTCGCCTGGAACAGCCCGTTCCTGCCTATCACGCTCTATGGCACGGCGGCGATCCTGCTCGTGGCCTATATCGGCATATTGCTGCCCTATCCGATACGCTATGCCGTGGCCCGGCTGCGTCAGATCAGCGGCTCGCTCGACGATGCGGCGCGCGTGGCCGGCGCCAGCCGGGGGCGCGCGATGCGCCATATCACCCTGCCGCTGATGGCGCCGTCGCTGATCGCGGCGATGATGCTGGTTTTCGCCATCGCCTCGCGAGAACTCGTCGCCTCGATCATGCTCGCCCCGGCTGGCATGCGCACGGTGGGGACCTTCGTCTTTGCGCAGTTCGAACAGGGCTCGGTCCAGACCGGCATGGCGATGAGCGTGATCGCCATCACGCTCACCTCGGGGATCCTGCTTGCGGTCAATCTCTGGCTGGCGCGCCGGGGCGGGAACGCCTTCACCGGTTGATACCTGTCAGGGTGCGATGATCCGCGCGCGGCCCTGATCATCGAGCATCCCCGTCATCGCCTGCGGCGCCGCGCGCGGGGCGAGGGCAAGCGTATGCGTGATCGCGCCACGCGCATCGATCTGATGGATCTGCATGGCAGGCGCTTCGGGCGTATGGGCGTGGGGTGCATCGGGCACGAGCGCCAGAGCCAGCGTATAGCCCAGAGGCGGGGCCGTGCTGATGGCGATGCCATCGACGACCCCCTGGACCGGTCGGTGCGTGTGGCCCGCCACCAGGCGCACCCGCGCGGCATGTTTTGCAAGCAGCCACATCAGGGCATCGGCACCGGGGAAGGGCGCTTCGTCATAACGCGGCATCCCGGTCCTGAAGGGCGGATGGTGCAGACCGATCAGCGCAGGGCCGGCGCTGTCGCGCAGAACGGCTTCGAGCCATTCGCATTGCCCCGCCTCGATGGCGGCGCTCCCGTCAGGTCCGTTGCTGTCGAGGCCGATGACGAGGCCATCGGGGCAGGCATATGCAAAATCCGACGTCCCCGGCGCACAGGCGGGCATGTTGGCGAAGGCCCTGCGAAAGGCCTCACCGTCATCATGATTGCCCGGCAGCGCAAGGAGCGGCACATCGATCCTGTCGAGCGCCGGGCGCACGAGGCCGTAATCGCGGGTGCTGCGGTCGAGGATATCGCCGGTGAAGAGCACGGCATCCGGGCGCGGGCGCATCCGGTTGATCACCGCGACTGCCGTTGCCAGCGTGTCGCCGGCATCATGCCGGGGATAGCGGCCATCGGCGCGCAGATGCAGGTCACTGAGTTGCACGACAATCATCGACCGCCTCGTTCATCGCTCGGGATGCGCGCATGCGCAGGCACGGCGCATTCCGCCCTGTCCGGTTTCGACCATGATCGCATGCTTTGCCACCATCAGACTCACCCGTCGAGACGGCGCCCGATCCGGATCGGATCGCGCGCATGCGCTTGCACGCAAGATCACGCCCTTCAGCAGGCCAGTCCGCGCTCTTCGAGCCGCGCCACCGTCTCCGGCAGGCGCGCATGATCGCCTTGCACTTCGAGGATGAGGCGCGGCTCCTGCGGGCAGGCCTTGAGCGCGGAGAAGACCGGGCGCCACGGGATCGACCCGTCACCGGGATGCCAGTGCCGGTCGGCATAGCCGTCGGCATCCTGCAGATGCACATGGCCGAGCCGCTCCGCCGACGCAGCGATGAAATCGACCACCGGCGGCGCGCCGTAGCGCCCATGGGCGAGCTCGGCATGGCCGGTATCGAGGGAGACCATCAGATTGGGATGGTCGATCATGGCGACGAGCTCCGTGCGGTCGCGCGGGTCGGTATCGTCGATATTCTCCAGCATCACCGTGCAGCCGATCTCCGCGGCGCGGGCGAGAACCGGCGCGAGGCATTCCGCTGCCGCTTCGAACAGGGCGCCGCGCAGGAAGGTGTAATTGGCGTAGTTCAGCGTGTGCCAGAAGGTGAAGGGGCTGTGGATCACCATATGCGTCGCGCCGAGCGCACCGGCCACGTCGAGCCCGGCGATCAGGCGCTCCTGCACCACCGCCCGGATGGCGGGATCCGGCGCGGCGATGTCGAGGCTGAAGAAGGGGCCGTGGATGCCCCGCAGCCCGCGATGGCCTTCCAGCCGCGCGCGCCATTGCGCGATCAGGCCGGAATGATCGGCGCCGATCACCGAGGGATGGACGAAATCCTGGATCTCGATGGTGCGATCGCTCTCGCAGATCCAGTCGCGCAGGATGTCGAAGCTGTCCAGCGTCAGGGCGGCGCCGAGGCGGGGCAGGGGCATGGATGGATCCTTTCTATTTGATGCCGGCGCGCATGAAGCTCTGCACGAACTGGCGCTGGAAGAGCAGAAAACCGATCAGCAGCGGCCCGGAGGTGATCAGCGTCGCCGCCGTGATCACGGACCATTCGATGCCGCTATCGGTGGTCGAGAAGATCGACAGGCCCACGGTGAGCGGGCGCGTCTCCACCGAGGAGGTGATGATCAGCGGCCAGATGAAATTGTTCCAGTGATGGCTCACCGAGACGAGGGCGAAGGCGAGGATGGTGGGCTTGGCGAGCGGCACATAGACGCGCCAGATCAGGCCGATGAGCGAGCAGCCCTCGACGCGGGCCGCCTCGTCGAGCTCCTTCGGAATCGTCTTGAAGGTCTGGCGCAGGAGGAAGATGGCAAAGCCGCTGGCGAAATACGGCAACCCGATCGCGAGGATCGTATCGACCAGCCCGAGCTGTGCCATGGTCGCGTAATTGCGCACCAGGAGGATGTCGGGCATCACCATCAGCTGCACCAGAACCAGGGCGAAGAGGATGTTCTTGCCCGGAAATTCCAGCCGCGCGAAGGCGAAGGCGGCATGGATGCACAGGATCAGCTGGGCTGCGAGAATCATGCTCACCAGCATGATGGTGTTGAGGAAATAGCGCGCGAACGGCGCCGCGTTCCAGGCGCGGGTGAAATTCTCGAAGGTCAGCGGCGCGAGCAGCACGAAGCGCGTCTCATAGGCGCTGGGGTGGATCGCGGTCCAGATTGCATAGGCGAGCGGCAGGATCCAGACGAGCGCGAGCGCCCAGGCCCCGGCGACGAAGAGCGCGCGATCGAAGCGGGTCTGCGTGACGACGAGCGTGCTCATTTGTAATGCACCCGCCGGTCCATGAGGAAGAACTGGCCGATCCCGACGATTGCGAGGATCACCACCATCACCACGGTCAGCGTGGCGGCATAGGCCGAATCCCAGAAGCGGAAGCCCTGCTCGTATATATAGTAGAGCAACAGCATCGAGGCGTTGTTGGGCCCGCCCTGGGTCATGACGAAGACGTGGTCGATCATGCGAAACGCGTTGATCGTGGCATTGACCGAGAGGAAGAGCGTGGTCGGCATCAGCAGCGGCCAGATCACGCGCCGGAAGAAGACCCAGCGCGGCGTGCCCTCGATCGCCGCGGCCTCGCGCAGTGAATCGGGGATGGTCTGCAATGCGGCGAGGTAGAAGATCATGAAGAAGCCGGCCTGGTTCCAGATCGTGACCATCATCACCGCATAGAGTGCGCTGTCGGGCGATCCGACCCAGTTGCGGGGGCTCAGCCCGATCAGGCTGCGCAGCTGCTCGAACAGGCCGAATCCGGGCAGGAAGAAGAACAGCCAGATATTCGCCACCGCGATCAGCGGCAGCACCGTCGGCGTGAAATAAGCCATGCGCAGGAAGGCGCGCCCGGCAATCCGGCGCTGAACGAACAAGGCCATGGCCAGCGCGAGGCCGATCGAGACGGGGATCGTGATCGCGGCATAGATCGCGTTGTTGACCATGGCCCGCATGAAGATCGCATCGCCGAGAAGCCGCTCGTAATTGGCGAGCCCCACGAAGACGGAGGGTCTGCGCCCCCGCGCCGTCGAGAAGAAGCTGTCGATCACCGTCTGGATCGCGGGCAGATGCGTGAAGGCGAAGAGCAGGACGAGCGCGGGTGCAAGCAGCAATCCGGCATGGATCCATTCGCGACGCATGGGGGCTCCGGGGCGAGAATAATGGATTCGGGCGGCCCCGTGAGGCCGCCCGGATATTTCAGGTCACGCGCGCCTCAGCGATAGGCGGCGAGGACCGCATCCGCCTGGTTTTGCGCAGCCGCCATCGCTTCGGCCGGCGTCATGTCACCCACGATCGCGGCGGCGATGGCATCGTTCATGATCTGCGTGATGCGCGGCCCCTCGAAGGTCGAGAGCTCGGGCACGGCATATGCGAGCTGATCGCGCGCAACGAGGGCGCCGGGGACTTCCTCGGCATAGGCGCGCATGGCATCCGTTTCCCAGGTATCGGCGCGCGGCGCGACATAGCCGGTATCGATCGACCAGCTGGCCGCCTGCTCCGGCGCCGTGGCCCATTTCACGAAGTCGACCGCCGCCTGGAGCTGTTCGTCGCTGGAGCCTTCGAAGAGGTAGAAATTGCCGCCGCCGGTGGGCGCACCGCGACGGACATTGGCCGGCAGCATGGCGACGCCGAAATCGAAGGGCGCGTTGTTGCGGATATTGGTGAGGTTGCCCGTCGTCGTCCAGGCGATGGCGCTCTCGCCATCCATGAAGGCGCGCGGCGTCGCACCCCAGTCGAGAATGCCCGGCGCCATGATCTCGTGCTCCGAGGCCAGCGAGACCAGATATTCGAGCGCGCCGATCACTTCCGGCGTGTCGAAATAGACCTCGGTGCCCGCGTCATTGGCCAGCCCGTCCTGACCGTTCGAGGCGACGAGACCGGTAAACAGCCAGGAGGGGAAGCCGGATGACGGAATGCGCACGCCCCACTGGGTGACATTGCCGTTGGCGTCGCGCAGGGTCAGTTGCTGCCCTATCTCGACCAGTTCGTCCCAGGTGGCGGGCGGGGTCTCGGGATCGAGGCCGGCAGCAGCGAAGGCTTCCTTGTTATAATACATCACCGGCGTGGAGCGCTGGAAGGGGATGCCCCAGGTCTGGCCGCCGGTCTGGCTGTTGGCCATGAAGGAATCGTAAAACCCGCCGATCCAGCTCTCCTGCTCAGCCTCGGTGACGAAGTCGTCCCAGGGCAGGATGATGTCTTCGTCGATCAGGGCGAACATGTCGACGGAGAGCAGGATGGCGAGCTGGGGCGCGTTGCCGCCGCGCGCCGCCGTGATCGCCCGCGTCGTCGTATCGGCATAGCTGCCGGTATAGATCGCGTTGATGTTGACGCCGGGATTCTCTTCCATATAGGCGCTGGTCATGCGCTCGATGATGCCGGCGGCATCACCGCCGACAGCGACGGGGAAGTAGAATTCGAGATCGACGGCGGAAGCGCTCGCCGGCAGCATGGCTGCGCTGGCGAAGATCGAGGCCGCAGCGAGCAGGCGGGTTTTCATCAGGCGTGTCATCAGTGCATTCCCTGGCAGAGTTGCTGGTTGAGACGTATTATCGGGTGAACGAGGTGATCCGCCGGCCATCGGCGCCGAACAGGTGTTCGGCTTCCCGGGGCCAGGACAGGTATGCTCCCGCCTCGCCGGGGGCTTCCCGTGCGGGGAGGCGTGCGAGCAGGTGAACCGGATGGGCCTGCGGGCCGATCGCGAAGGTGGCGAGCTGGTCGGCGCCGAGATACTCGATGCCGCAAAGGCGCGCCGGCACGCCGCTCGAGCCCAGGCTGACATCTTCCGGCCTGATCCCGAGCATGCTGCCCTCCGGCAATGAACAATGATCAGCGAGCGCATGGGCCGGGATCAGGTTCATCGGCGGCGTGCCGATGAAGCGCGCGCAGAAGGTATTGGCCGGCGCGGCATAGAGATCGCGCGGTGTCGCGACCTGCTGCACGCGGCCCTTGTCGAGGACGACGATGTGATCGGCCATCGTCATCGCCTCGACCTGGTCATGCGTGACATAGACCATGGTGAGGCCGAGGCGTTTTTGCAGGGCGCGGATCTCGACGCGCATCTCCGCGCGCAGCTTGGCGTCGAGATTGGATAAAGGCTCGTCCATCAGGCAGACGGGGCGCTCGGAAATCACGGCGCGGGCGAGCGCCACGCGCTGCTTCTGGCCGCCCGAGAGCTGCGAAGGCCGGCGATCGAGCAGCTCCGAC
>PXAW01000322.1 GCA_003567055.1 Hyphomicrobiales bacterium | reverse complement strand
GAGACCGGGCGGAAATTGCCGAAATCCCAGCCCCGACCCGGCGCCGCCTCGATCAGCGCGCGCGTGTAATCGGTCTTGGGGTCACCCAGCACCGTCGCCGCCGGCCCGTATTCCACCACGTTGCCGTGCTGCATAACCATGACATCGTCGCAGATCTGGGCCGCGACGCGCAGATCGTGGGTGATGAAGAGCAGCCCGATACCGAGCCGCTTCTGGATGTCGTCGAGCAGTTCCAGCACCTGCGCCTGGACCGAGACGTCGAGGGCCGAGACGGCCTCGTCGGCGACGAGCAGATCCGGGTCCATGGCGATGGCGCGGGCAATGGCGATGCGCTGGCGCTGGCCGCCGGAGAACTGGTGCGGATAGCGATCGAGCGCCGATCCGGGCAGGCCGACGAGCTCCATCAGCTCCCGCGCACGCTCCATCGCCTGCTTGTGCGGCACGCCGAAATTGGTCGGCCCCTCGATGATCGATTCCCCCACCTCGATGCGCGGATTGAGCGAGCGGAACGGGTCCTGGAAGACGATCTGCACCTTCTTGCGATGCGGCTTCAGCGTGCGCTGCGAGATATCCGCGACCTCCGTGCCGGAGATCCGGATCGAGCCCGTGGTCGGGTCGATCAGCCGCACGATGCAGCGCGCCACGGTGGATTTGCCCGAGCCCGATTCACCGACGATCCCGAGCGTCTGCCCCTGGCGCAGCGTGAGATTGACGTCCTTCGCCGCGACCACCGAGCGGCCCTTGCGAAACAGTCCGCTCGATTCGTAGGTCTTGCCGAGATCCGTCGTCTCCAGCACGATCGGGCGATCGTTGAGCTTGCGCGGCGGGCGCGGGATCAGGCTCGGGACCGCCTGCAGCAGGGCACGGCTGTAAGCCGTCTTCGGCTCGCGCAGCAGTGCATCGACCGGTCGCGTCTCCTCCACCTCGCCGAGGCGCAGCACGGTCACGTCATCGGCGATCTCGGCCACCACGCCCATATCATGGGTGATGAACAGAACCGCCGTCCCCTGCTCCTCGCGCAATTCGCGGATCAGCGCCAGGATCTGCTTCTGCGTCGTGACGTCGAGCGCCGTGGTCGGCTCGTCGGCGATGAGCAATTGCGGGCGCAGGATCAGCGCCATGGCGATCATGATGCGCTGGCGCTGTCCACCCGAGAGCTGATGCGGATAGCTGTAATACAGGGTCTCCACATTCGGCAGATGCACATGCTCCATCATTTCGAGCACGCGCTTGCGCCTCGCCTTGCCGTCGAGATTGGTATGGGCGTCGAGCACTTCCGCGATCTGGTCGCCGACGCGGTGCACGGGGCTGAGCGCCGTCATCGGCTCCTGGAAGATCATCGACATGGCGGTGGCGCGCAGGGCCCGCATGCGCTTGGGCGAGGCATCGAGGACGTTCTCGCCCTTGAGCAGGATCTCGCCGCGCGTCGGCGCCAGCGCCTTGGGCAGAAGCCCCATCACGGAGAGCGCCGTCAGCGATTTGCCCGAACCGGATTCGCCCACGAGGCACATGGTCTCGCCGGGCCTGATGCCGAGGGTGAGCCCCTTGACCACCTCGTAACCCGGGTCACCACCCAGTCCGATACCGAGATTGCGGATGTCGAGTAGCGTATCGCTCACCGGTCGATCCCCCGCTTGGCCATGCGCGGATCGAGCGCATCGCGCACCGCGTCACCCACGAGATTGATGGAGAGAATGGTGACGGACAACACCAGCCCCGGCCAGAAGATGATGCCGGGATTGATCTGGAAGTAGATCCGCCCCTCGGCCATGATGTTGCCCCAGGTGGGCGTTTCCGGGCTGATACCGGCACCGAGGAACGAGAGAATCGCCTCGATCAGGATGGCGGACGCGCAGATATAGGTGCCCTGCACGATCAGCGGCGCGATCGTGTTCGGCAACAGATGCCGCGTCAGGATGCGCCAGGTGGAAGAGCCGGCAGCCATCGCGGCTTCCACATAGGGCTCCTCGCGGGCCGAGAGCACCACCGAGCGCACCAGACGCACGACGCGTGGCACTTCCGGAATGGTGATGGCGACGAGCACCGTCCAAAGGCTCGCCCCCGACAGCGCGACGATGGCGATGGCGAGCAGGATGTTGGGGATTGCCATCAGGCCGTCGACGATACGCATCAGGATGGCATCGAGGGTCCGGAAGAAGCCGGCGATCAGGCCGACGGCGAGGCCGAGCAGCACGGCCGCAACGGCGGCGCCGACGCCCACGACCAGCGATATCCGCGCACCATAGACGACACGCGAGAACAGGTCGCGCCCGAATGCGTCGGTCCCCAGCCAATGCGCATCGCTGGGCGGACGCAGCCGCGTGCCGGGCGAGAGGCGGGTGGGATCGTAAGGCGTCACCCAGGGCGCGAAGATCGCCGCAAGCACGATCAGCAGAAGCATCAGGGATGCGAATGCCACGACCGGGCTGGAGAAGACGATCTCGCGAAGCTGCGCGATACGCGACGGCGAGCCGCCGGTGGGGGCTACTTGCGTGCTCATTGGTAGCGAATCCGCGGATCGAGGAAGACATAGGCGATGTCGATCAGGAGATTGACGACGACATAGACGAGCGAGGCGAGCAGGATCACTGCCTGGATCACCGGATAGTCACGCGCGAGCACGGCATCGACCGTGAGGCGCCCGATGCCGGGCAGGTTGAACACGCTCTCGGTGACCACCACGCCGGAGATGATCAGCGCGAAACCGATGCCGATCACCGTGACGATCGGCACGGCGCAATTGCGCAGCGCGTGGCGCATCAGGACGCGGGTCTCGGTAAGCCCCTTGGCATAGGCCGTGCGCACGTAATCCTCGTTGAGGATTTCGAGCATCGAGGTGCGGGTGATGCGTGCGATCAGCGCGATATAGAGCAGCGTCAGCGAGATGGTCGGCAGGAAGATGCGCTCGGCGAAGGGGCCCACCCCCTCTGTAATCGAGCGGAAGCCCTGGACGGGAAACCAGCCGAGCTGCATCGAGAAGATCTGGATCATGACGTAGCCGATGACGAAGATCGGCACCGAAAACCCGATCACCGAAATCGCCATGACCAGCCGGTCGATGATCGTGCCCTGCTTCCAGGCCGCGATCACGCCGAGCGGCACGGCGATGACGATCGACAGGGTGATCGTGGTCAGCGCCAGGCTGATCGTCGGTTCCAGCCGTCCGGTGATCATCGTGATCACCGGTTGGCCCGAGATGATCGAGACGCCGAAATCACCGCGCATGAGATCCGAGATCCAGTTGAAGAACTGGATATGGATCGGGTCCGTCAGCCCCAGACGCTCGCGGATGGCCGCCAGCTGCGCGGGCGTCGCGGCATCGCCGGCGATGATCGCAGCCGGATCGCCCGGCGACAAGCGCAGGAGCAGGAAGACGAACAGGGCGACGAAGCCCATGACGGGAATCGCGGCGAGAATGCGCTGCACGATATAGCCGAGCATCGGACGCTCTCAAAAGACGAGGAAGGACACGATCGCATCGCGCACCGCTCATTCGCGCGATGCGAGATACTGCGAGGTCAGGCCCCTGGAGCCCCGGCTGCATCTCGCGACGCAGCCGGGAGCCACCAGGCGGATCAGTTCTTCGTGATGTTCCAGAAGAACGGAGCCGGTCCGTCGAGGACGCCTTCGAGGTTGGTCGACCAGGATGCGGGGACGATGTATTCGCCGAGCGGCACGTACATCACCTCGTCATAGGCGAGCTCCTGAAGCTGGCGGGCATATTCCACCTGCTGCTCCAGATCCGTCTCTTCGGCATAGGCCGTGCGCAGCGCCACGGCCTCCGGCACGTCCGGCCAGCCGAACCAGCCGCCTTCGGCGCCACGCCCGTTGACCATGTTGTTGACCAGCGGGTTGAACACGTCAGCGCCGACCCAGTTGGTGAAGAACATGTTCCAGCCGCCCTCGTCCGGCGCGGCCTGGCTCGCGCGACGCCCGACCAGCGTCTGCCAGTCCATCGCCTGCAGATCGACCACGAAGCCGGCATCACGCAGAAGCTGCGTCGCGACGACGGGCTGCGTGCGCAGGGTCACCACGTCGGTCGGGTGCATGATCACCAGCGGCGTGCCGTCATAACCGGCCTCTTCCAGCAGCTCGCGAGCACGATCCATATGGCTTTCGGTCGCGAATTCCGCACCCGCATCGCTGGCGAGCGGCGTGCCGCAGATGAACATGGCCGGGCAGACATTGTAGAGATCGGGATTGCCGATCATGGCGTCGAGCACGTCCTGCTGGTTCAGGGCCGCGAGAGCAGCCTGCCGGATCAGCTTGTTGTCGAAGGGAGCGTGCAGGAAGTTCATCCGCCCGATGGTCTGGTAGCCGAGTTCGTTCTGGTTGCGCACCACGAGCTCGGGATTGGCCTCCAGGATCGGCAGAAGATCCGCCGGGGGCTGCTCCCAGTAATCGATCTCGCCCGCCATCAGCGCGGAAAGCGCGGTCTGGTCGTCGGCCATGGTCACCCATTCGACGCGATCGACGTTCACGACCTTGCCGCCGGCGGCCCAGCTCGAAGGCTCCTCGCGCGGGATGTAATCCTCGTTCTTGACATAGACGGCGCGCACGCCGGGCTGGAACTCGTCCTGCACGAAGCGGAACGGGCCGGAGCCGATCTGCTCGGGGATCGCCTCGGTCGAAGGCGTGTTCGCCAGGCGCTCGGGCATGATGAACGGCACGTTGGACGAGGGCTTGGCCAGGCTGTCGAGCACCAGACCGTAGGGCTGGCTCAGATTGATCACGACCACGTTGTCGCCATCGCCTTCCATGCTGTCGATATAGGTCATGAGCACCTGGCCCATGCCGTCACGCTCGCCCCAGCGGCTGATCGAGGCGATCACGTCGGCGGGGCGCACCGGCTCGCCATCGTGGAACATCAGCCCGTCACGCAGGGTGAAGCGGTAGGTCATCCCGTCTTCGGAGATATCCCAATCCGCCATTTGCGGCTGGATCTCGAAATTGGCATCGAGCGCGACCAGCGTGTCGAAGATCATGTAGCCGTGGTTGCGCGACATGTAGGCGGTGGTGATGATCGGATCGAGCACGCGCAGATCCGAGTGCTTCACCGCGCGCAGCGTCTGCGCTTCCACAGGCTGGGCCAGCGCAGCCAGGCCGATGGTCGCGACGCCAAGCGCCGTCATGCCCAGAAGCGAGCGCCTGAGCAGCCCGAGCGACGACTTCGCCGGGCGGGATTTCCTGATTTCATTCATTGTCGACTCCTCCGCATGATGACCTGCTGCCTGCCCCTGGTTTTCATCTGAAAGCTTGTGCAGCGAAAGTTCCCGTCATCTGACCTGCGAAGTCGAACACCACCCCCGGAGCATGTCAACTCGGCGCCCACACGTGTTTGCCCCGGCTCGTGCGGGGGTTTGCGCACGAGCCTGCGGGAGTGGCTCATGAAGAGGGCCATTTCTGCACAATCAATAGGATATTGCCGCAGAGGCGGGCATGTGACGGGTTTCCCGAGTGCTTTATCCGGAATCAGAAGCCCAATTCACCCTGGGCGATCTCATCGAGCCTGATGATCCCCAGCAGCATCCAGGTCTGCGGGCGCGCCGCGACGTTTCCGACGGCGAAAGCCATGCCCTTGCGCGGATATTCGTCGTTGAATTTTCGGGTCGCCATCGACGCGAGAACCCTCATGCCGCTACGGCAAGGCCTTTACGAGGATCAGGGCGCGGGATCGTTGAAGCATCCTGGCTATACTTTTCCAGCTTGTCCGCAAACAGATGAAAAATCCCCGCCGACAAGCGCTCTCCGATCCGCTCGGCGACGATCAGGCGGTGGCAGGTTGCCGGATCGCGTTCATAGCAGAGCAGGCAGGTCGGCTCATCGACGACATAATCCGCAAGATCCTCAAGTGCATCCTGCGAATCATGCAACTTTAAATGATTCGTGTAGATTTTCAAGAATTCCTGATGGCGCCCGGCGCGTGCTGCTTCCCGCCCCGGCTTCGGGTCGCCGAGCGCGCGAAACTGCGCGTAGCGGATGCCTGCCTCGGCGAGATGAGCCGCGAGCGCGGTCTTCGAAAAACCCTTCTTGCGCGACACCGCGACGGCGCGGACATCGGCGAGCCGGCGGATACCGGCTGCCTGCAGCGTTGCGACAAAGCGTGCGATATCCGTACCCTCATAGCCGATGGTGAAGATCGTCGTCATCGCATCCCCTCCCGTGGCAAAAGCGAATCGCGCGTGATGATGG
>PXAW01000256.1 GCA_003567055.1 Hyphomicrobiales bacterium | reverse complement strand
GCTCTGGGCGGTGGCGCTGCTCTATGTGATGGCACGCGGCCCCGGCATGCTCTCCCTCGATGCCCTGATCGCGCGGCGCTATCGCAAGGGGTAAGCCCCGGCTCGACACAGACCCGCTGTCGCGCGCCAATGTCGGCGAGGTGACAGCGGGTCGCATGGCCTTTTTCCGCCGCCTTCCGATATTTCAGAAATAACTGAAACTCCGGAAAGGCGTGAAACGCGAAAAGGCCATGAACCTTCCCCCGCTGGTACAGACATTCGTTCTGCATTTCGGAGAAATGGGCTCGCGCTGGGGTGTGAACCGCACCGTCGGCCAGATCTACGCCCTGCTCTTCGTCTCCCCCGAGCCGCTCAATGCCGACGAGATCGTCGAGGCATTGGGCGTCTCGCGATCCAATGTGAGCATGGGGCTGAAGGAGCTCCAGGCCTGGAACCTCGTGCGCCTGCGCCACAAGCCGGGCGACCGGCGCGAGTATTTCGGCACGCCCGAGGATATATGGGTGATCGTGCGCACGCTCATCGAGGAGCGCAAGAAGCGCGAGATCGATCCGACGCTCTCGCTCCTGCGCGAAACCCTGATGGAGCGCCCGGAATCGGAATTCGAGCGCCATGCGCAGGCACGCATGCGCGAGATGCACGATCTCATCGACATGCTCACCGACTGGTATGCCGATATGCGCGCCATCGAGACCGAGCGGCTGGTGCAGTTGATGAAGCTCGGCTCGAAGATCTCCCGCGTGCTGGAATTCCGGGACCGTCTCGGCTTTTCCGGCAAACGCAATGATCCCCCCTCCCCCGATGACGAGGAGCGTTCACGATGATGGACACTCTGATGCTGTCCCGAATCCAGTTCGGGGCGAATATCACCTTCCACATTCTCTTCCCGACGATCACCATCGCGCTCGGCTGGGTGCTGCTCTTCTTCAAGCTGCGCTACAACCGCACCGGCGACATGGCCTGGATGGATGCCTACAAGTTCTGGGTGAAGGTCTTCGCCCTCACCTTCGCGCTCGGCGTCGTCTCGGGCGTGACCATGTCCTTCCAGTTCGGCACCAACTGGCCGGGCTTCATGGAGAGCGTGGGCAACATCGCCGGGCCGCTGCTCGCCTACGAGATCCTGACCGCGTTCTTCCTCGAGGCGACCTTCCTCGCGGTGATGCTGTTCGGCTTCAACCGGGTCTCGAACCGGATCCACACGCTCGCCACCGTGCTCGTGGCCGTGGGCACGACGATGTCGGCCTTCTGGATACTCGTCCTGAATTCCTGGATGCACACGCCGCAGGGCTTCGAGATGCGCGAAGGCGTGGCCTATGTGACGAGCTGGTGGGAGGTGATCTTCAACCCCTCCATGCCCTATCGCCTGACGCATATGCTGCTCGCTTCCGGCCTGACCGCCGCCTTCCTGATCGCGGGCGTCTCGGCCTATCGCCTTCTGCGCGGCGACCGCTCGGAGGGCGTGGGCAAGGCGTTGCGCACGGGCGTGGTCATGGCCGCGCTGCTGATCCCGGCCCAGATCTTCGCCGGCGACATGCATGGCCTCAACACGCTGGAGCACCAGCCGGCCAAGGTGGCCGCGATGGAGGGCAATTGGGAGACGCGCGGCAATGTGCCTCTGGTGCTCTTCACGCTGCCCGACGAGCAGGCCCGCGAGAACCGCTTCGAGATCGCGATCCCCAACGGTGCCAGCCTGATCCTCAAGCATGATCCCGCCGGCGTGGTGCCGGGGCTCAACGACTTCGTGCGCGAGGACGGCACGGTCGCGCATCCGCCCGTCGCGCCGGTCTTCTTCGCCTTCCGGATCATGGTCGGTATCGGCATGCTGATGCTGGTCGCCTCCTGGTTCGGCAGCTGGCAGCTCTATCGCCGGGGCACGCTCTCGCCCTGGATGCTGCGTGGCTTCCTGGCCATGACCTTCTCCGGCTGGGTCGCGACCGTGGCCGGCTGGTACGTGACCGAGATCGGGCGCCAGCCCTGGCTGGTGAGCGGCGTTCTGACCACGGCGGAGGCCGTCACCGCGACACCCGCCGGCATGGTCGCCTCGACGCTCGCCATGTATCTCGCGATCTACGCGGCGCTGACGGCGGCTTATGTCTGGACGCTGTTCCATCTCGCCCGCCGCGACGGCGCCTCCGCCACTCTCGGCCAGGCAACGGCGGCGCAGTTCAGCGTCGCGAAGGGCGGCGCCCGCATCGCCGGGCCGGTTCCGGCGGAGTGAGCGGTCGATGCGCGCACAACAGGTCTCCCTCCCCTCAGGGGAGGGATCAAGGGTGGGGTGGGAAGCGATACGGGTCATCGTCTGGCGCCGTGCGTGATGCAACCGGCGTCACCCCACCCCTACCCCTCCCCATAGGGGAGGGATGCGCTCCATGCAGCGCACACCAGGTCTCCCTCCCCTCAGGGGAGGGATCAAGGGTGGGGTGTCGCGTCATATCGGGGCGCCACGCCCGAATACGAATGTGAGAGGATGTCGAAATGGATGCGTTTTTCGGAGGTGAGTCGTGGCTGCCCGTGGCCTTTGTCGGGCTGATGGGTGTGTCGATCCTGCTCTATGTGATCCTCGACGGTTATGATCTGGGCGTCGGCATCCTGTCCGGGCTGACCAACCGGCACAAGGACAAGATGATCGCCTCGATCGGTCCGTTCTGGGATGCCAACGAGACCTGGCTGGTGCTCGCCGTCGGGCTGCTGCTGGTCGCCTTTCCCTTCGCGCAGGGCGTCATTCTGGGCGCGCTCTACCTGCCGGTGGCGGTGATGCTGCTCGGGCTGATCCTGCGCGGGGTCGCCTTCGATTTCCGCGCCAAGGTCGATGCGGCGCAGAAAATCTGGTGGGACCGCGCCTTCTTCGGCGGATCGCTGCTGACCGCGCTTTCGCAGGGCTACATGCTGGGGCTTTATATCCTCGGCTTCGAGCGCACGCTGGTGAATGTCGCATTCGCCGGGCTCGTCGCGGTGGGGCTGGCTGCGGCTTACGCCTTCATCGGGGCGGGCTGGCTGATCCTCAGGAGCGAGGGCGCGCTGCAAAAGCGTGCGGTGGGCTGGGCGAAGGTCTCGCTCTGGCTGAGCGCCATCGGGCTCGCCGCCGTCTCGATCGCGACGCCGCTCGTCTCGGAGCGCATCTTCGAGAAGTGGTTCGCCATGCCCTATCTCCTGATGCTCGCCCCGATCCCGCTGATCACGGGGGCGCTGATCATCGCCCTGCACCAGGTGCTGAAGGCGCTGCCGAACCATAACGACCAGCTGAGCTGGGCGCCGTTTTCCGGGGCGATCGCCGTGGTCTTCCTCGCCTTCTACGGGCTGGCCTACTCGTTCTACCCCTATATCGTGCCCGAGCAGATGACCGTGTGGGAGGCAGCCGCTGCCGATGAATCGCTGATGATCATGTTCATCGGCGCCTGCATCGTGCTGCCCCTGATCGGGCTGTATACGAGCTTCATCTACCGGATCTTCTCCGGCAAGACGCAGGATCTGCGCTATTACTGAGCACCACCATCGTAGCGCTTGCCCTCGGCGAGCAGATTCGGCGCGTCGATGCGCTGGTTGAGCGCGCCGAAAGCGAACATGTGCTCTGCTCGGGGTGCTGCAGGTGCCTGCTGGCCTGACTCGGTCAGGTCGAAAAGCACTGCGGATCACTCTGCGTGCGCTCTTCCTCCAGGGCCTGCGCGATATGCTGTGCGAGCCGGCGCGCCGGCAGGCCCGCATCGGCGGCGGTCATCAGGACGATCTCGGTATCCGAGAGCGCCGGCATCAGCGCGCCGGCATCACGGGCGAGATCTTCCGGCACCAGATCGCGCGGCAGGACCGCAACGCCGAGCCCGGCGCGTACCGCTGCGAGTGACCCCGCGAGCGAGCCGCAGACATAGGCCGCGCGCGCCGGACGTTGCGCCCGCGAGAGCGTATCGAATGCGCGCTTGCGATAGACGCAGGGCTCGGGGCTGACGACGAGGGGCATGCGCCCGTTCTCGCGAAACAGGCCCTCGTTGCGCGCCGCCCAGACCAGCGGCTCCGACCAGACCTGCTGGCCGTCGAGCAGGGCGGCGGGTTCGCGCTTGGCAAGCGCGATGTCGAGTTTGCCGGCGCGGAAGAGATCGAGCAGGTTCAAGGTGAGATCGCATGTGACTTCGAGCTGCACACGCGGATGCGCCTCGGCGAAACCGGCCAGCGCGCGCGGCAGATGCGCCGTGGCGAAATCCTCGGGCGTGCCCAGCCGCACCCGTCCGTCCAGCATCGCCTCGCCGAAGGAGGCCAGGGCCTCGTCATGCAGGGCGAGCATCCGCTCGGCATAGGGCAGAAGCCGCTCCCCCGCCGGCGTGAGCGTCACCGCGCGCACATTGCGGCGAAACAGCTTCTGGCCGAGCGATTGCTCCAGCCGGCGCAATTGCAGGGAGACCGCCGACTGGCTGCATAGCAGCACCTCCCCCGCCCGGGTGAAGCTGCCGGTCTGCGCAATCGTGAGAAAGGCGCGCAGGAGTGTGAGATCGAGACGGGCGGCGGCCATGGCGGGTCTCCCGGGGCGGCGGGCTGATATGCATTTCATTTCGTAATGGAAACACGCCGTCTAATCAATTTCTGAAATGCAGCTCCCTGCGCTAGCGTCCCGCCATCGTCACAGCGGGTGCCGGCCCGGCGCCTGAACGAGGGAGATCGCGCATGAACCAGCAATTCGCACCCAAGACGTTTGAACCCGCCCTTCACGCGTCCCGCGATACGGTGGCGGTCGCCGTCGCGGAAGGTGACGGGATCGGCCCGGAGATCATGCAGGCCACTCTCGATGTGCTGCGCGCGGCCGGCGCGCGCATCACGCCGGTCCCGGTGCAGCTCGGGCGGGCGGTCTACGAGGCCGGTACCGCATCCGGCGTCTCGCCCGAGGCCTGGGATATCCTGAAGCAGACCGGCGTGCTCCTGAAAGGGCCGATCACGACGCCGCAGGGAAAAGGTGCGAAATCGGTCAATGTGACCCTGCGCAAGAGCCTCGGTCTGTTTGCCAATATCCGCCCCTGCACGGCCTTCGCGCCTTACGTGGCGACGAAGCATCCGGGCATGGATGTGGTGATCGTGCGCGAGAACGAGGAGGATCTCTATGCGGGGATCGAGCATCGCCAGACCGACGAGGTCTATCAGTGCCTGAAGCTGGTCTCGCGGCCCGCCACCGAGCGGATCATCCGCTACGCCTTCGAATATGCGCGCGCGCACGGGCGCAAGAAGGTCTCGTGCTTCTCCAAGGACAACATCATGAAGATGACCGATGGGCTGTTCCATCGCGTCTTCGAGGAGGTCGCGGCCGAATATCCCGATATCGCGCATGACCACTGGATCATCGATATCGGCGCGGCGCGCCTCGCCGCCGATCCGGGACGCTTCGACGTGATCGTCACCGGCAATCTCTACGGCGACATCATCTCCGATATCGCAGCCGAGGTCGCGGGCTCGGTCGGGCTGGGCGCTTCCTCGAATATCGGCGAGCACGGCGCCATGTTCGAGGCGATCCACGGCAGCGCGCCCGATATTGCGGGCCAGGGCAAGGCCAACCCGTCCGGGCTGCTCCTCGCCGCCGTCCAGATGCTCGAACATCTCGGCCAGGGCGATGTCGCGGCGACGATCCGCAATGCCTGGCTCGCCACCATCGAGGCGGGAATCCACACGGCGGATATCCACAAGCGGGAGATCTCGCGCGAACTGGTTTCCACACAGGGCTTTGCCGATGCGGTGATCGCGCGGCTGGGGCGCGAGCCCTACGCCCTGACGCCCGCCCCGACCGGTGCGCCGGTCAGCGCGCCGGCGATTCCGCCGATCGTGCGGCACGCGCGCGCCACGAAGGAGCTGGTGGGGATCGATGTCTTCGTGCATGCGCGCGAGAGCGATCCCGACACCCTCGCCGATCGGCTCCTCGCCGCATCCGGCGACCAGCCCGTGGCGCTGACCATGATCAGCAATCGCGGGGTCAAGGTCTGGCCGCAGGGTCAGGCGCAGACGCTGCTGACCGATCACTGGCGGGTGCGCTTCCTCTTCACGGTGAAGGGCAATCGCACGCTGCCCTGGCAATTGCTGCGTGCCCTCGCCATCGGCGGAATCGAGGCGGTCAAGACCGAGCAGCTCTACCGTTTCGATGGCGAACGCGGCTATTCGCTCGGCCAGGGCGAGTGAGGCCGGACCGGGGATGGGCGGGCCGGGGATGGGCGGGCCGATCGGGCGCGCCTGCCCCGGATGCCTGCCG
>PXAW01000052.1 GCA_003567055.1 Hyphomicrobiales bacterium | reverse complement strand
GCGCGGGTCGCGGCCAGCGCCGAACATATCTGGCCGGACACGCTCGACATCATGGGCTGGGATATCGGCGAGGAAGGGCTCGGCGTGATCTTCGCCCAGGCCATTCCCGCTTTCGCGAGAGCCCATCTCGCCGAGGCTTTCGCGGGAATCTTCGCGCGCTGGGGAATGCGCAATGCCGACTTCGCCGATCATGTGCTGCATCCCGGCGGCGCCAAGGTGATCGTTGCGCTGGAGGAAACGCTGGGACTTGCAAGCGGGCATCTGCAGCGTGAGCGCGAGATCCTGCGCGATTTCGGCAATATGAGCGCGCCGACGGTGCTGTTCGTGCTGGAACGGGCCCTGCGCACGGGGCTGCGCGGACCTGCGCTGCGCGGACCTGCGCTGCTGGCCGCGCTCGGTCCGGGTTTCACCCTCAATTGCGTCCTGCTGGAGCCCGCCTGATGAGCATCGCCGCCCTGATTCTCGCTCTTGTGACCTTGCAGCGGCTTGCCGAACTCGTGATCGCGAAGCGCAACACGGCGGCGCTGATGGCGCGCGGCGCCGTCGAGCACGCGCCCGGCCATTACCCGGCGATTGTCGTGATGCACGGGCTCTGGCTCATCGGTCTGTGGGTGCTCGCGCACGATGCCAGCGTATCCTGGCCGCTGATCGCGGTCTTCGCGATCCTGCAGGCGGGGCGCGTCTGGACGATCGCGAGCCTCGGTGCGCGCTGGACCACGCGGATCATCATCCTGCCCGGCGCGGCCCCGATCCGCACCGGCCCGTATCGCTATCTCACCCATCCGAATTACTGGATCGTCATCGGCGAAATCGCCATCCTGCCGCTCGCCTTCGGGCTGCCGCTCTATGCGCTCGCCTTCACGATCGCCAACGCGATCCTGCTCACGATCCGCATCCGGGCGGAAAACCGGGCGCTCGCGGTTGCCGGTCACGAAGCATGATCACGACAACGTGATGATGCACTGGAAATGCGGTGGAAACCGCAAGGAACCCTCGCACAATTCCCGTGCAACGCTTTCCGCTTTGCCATGAAAAAACCCTGCCTTTGAACCAAACGGGCTGCTGCCGCGTATCCCGGTGCGTCGGCATGACGCTGTTTTTCGTCTGGCGTTCAATCCCGGCTGACGAACCGGGTTCTGTGGGAGGCGTTCTTGGATTTCATCCCCAAAGCGAAAAAGGCACAGGTGCGGGATCTTTCCGGTAGCGGAGCGAACGCGTCTTGCGGGCGTCATGGTTTGCCGGAGTCGCACCATGAAGCCCGGCGGCTGGCGCGTCGTCGCGCCGTGTTTTTCTCGCTCGTGGCCCTGACCGCTCTCGCAGCCTTGACGGCGCTCGCCCGTGTGCTCGGTCAGCACGGGCTTTCGGCCATCGATCTCGCCATGCTCGCCGTCTTTGCCGTGACCCTGCCCTGGACGGTGATCGGCTTCTGGAACGCCGTGTTCGGCCTCGTCCTCGCCCTCGGGCGCCGCAATCCTCTCGATGCGGTCGCGCCTCTGGCCGGTCGCGATGCGCATGAGCGCCGGCTGACCGGGCGCACGGCCATCGTGGTGCCGGCCTATGACGAAGATCCGCAGATGGTGCTCGGCCATATCGAAGCCACCATCGACGATCTCGATGCTGCGGGCGGGCTCGAGAATTTCGAGATATTCCTGCTCTCCGACACTCAGGACAGCTTTCGCGCCGCCGAGGAGATGCGCGCCGTCCAGGCCTTTTGCAACCGAATCGGCTTTGCCGACCGGTTCCATTATCGCCGCCGCACCGACAATGCGGGCCACAAGACCGGCAATCTCTGGGAATGGCTGGAGCGGCGCGGGGCTGATTTCGACTACATGATCGTGCTCGATGCCGACAGCCTGATGAGCGGCGGCGCCATCCGCCGGCTGGTGCGGGTGATGGATTGCAATCCGGGCCTCGGCATCTGCCAGACCCTGATCGCCGGCCTGCCGAGCCGGGTCGCCTTCACCCGCATGTTCCAGTTCGGCATGCGCCACGGGATGCGTGCCTATGCGCTCGGCGCGGCCTGGTGGCAGGGTCCGGCGGGGCCCTATTGGGGGCACAACGCCATCATCCGCATCGATGCCTTCATGCGCCATTGCCGCCTGCCGACCCTGCCCGGGCGCGGTCCGCTCTCGGGCCTCGTGCTCAGCCACGACCAGCTCGAAGCCGCACAGATGGTGCGCGGCGGCTACGATGTGCGGGTTCTGCCCGACGAGTACGGCAGCTACGAGATCAACCCGCCCTGCCTGCCGGAATTCGTGCGCCGCTCCCTGCGCTGGTGCCAGGGCAATCTGCAATATCTCAAGCTGGTGACGAAACCCGGCTGGCCGCCCATGGCGCGGGTACAGCTCGCGCTGGCCATCCTGATGTATCTCTCCGGCCCGGCCTGGCTTCTTTTCATGGGGCTGGGCTTCATGCAGGGCGCGCTGGGCGTCAGCGGCGGCGCGATCGCCGACAATCCCTGGGGCGCCGCGCCGTCGAGCCTCGGGCTGTGGCTGCTCGCCGGGATGATCACCATGGTCTTCGCGCCCAAGCTTGCCGGCCTGATCGATGCGCTCGCCGATCCCCGCCGCCGGCGCAGCTATGGCGGCGGCTTTCGGCTCCTGCGCAGCGGTATCGCCGAATTCCTGCACGGCATGCTGCTCGCCCCGATCATGGCGATCGCCGAGGCCCTGTTCATCCTGGGCCTCCTGCGCGGGCGGGGTCTGACCTGGCAGGTCCAGCGCCGGCACGGTTTCGCGGTGACCTGGAGCGAATCGATCGCGCGGTTCTGGCCGCAGACCGTGATCGCGGCGGTGACGCTCACCGGCTTCTGGCTGCACGCACCCCAGATGCTGCCCTGGATCATCCCCGTCGCAATCGGACCGCTTCTGGCGATCGTCTTCTGCCGCTTCGGCACGAATCCGGCGCTCGGGCGGATGATGGCGCGGCGGCGCTTTGCCGCGATTCCGGAGGAAATCACCGCGCCGCCGGTGGTCGCGCGTGCCATGCGCATCGCCACCCTGGCCGATCGCAGCGCCCGGATCCGCGCAGCCGCACCGGCCCTTGCGCCCCTGCCGCAGCCGGCGGGAGAGTGAGGCGAAAGTCCTCTGATCGCGGTGGCGTCAAAGCGTCGCGTCGGGCGGGGAAGGAATTCAGGAACGCATGGTGGGGGCGCGGCATTGGTGGAGGGAATGGCAACCCGAACCAAAGGAGGTGCCGATGACCATCGCCACTTTGCGCGATCTCTATATCGACCAGCTTCAGGATATCCACAGCGCTGACAGCCAGGCGCGCGCGGTGACCGCAAAGCTCGCCGAGGCGGCCAAGAACCCGCATCTCGATTCCGCCCTGCATGCCGGTGTCGAGGGTATCGAGCGCGGCATGGAAGCCGTCGCGAGCATTCTCGCGCGCCACGATGCGTCGCCGCGTGAAGGCCATTGCGAGGGTATGGCGGGGCTCGTGCGTGAGGCGCAGCACCATGCCGTCGATTCCGATATCGCCGATGCAGGCGTGCGCGACGCGATGATCATCGCGCAATACCAGCGCATGACGCATTACGCGATCGCGGTCTATGGCAGCCTCGTCGCCTTCGCGCAGCGTCTCGGTTACGAAGACGATGCCGCCACGCTGGAAGCCTGCCTGTCGCGCACCCGTGACGGCGACAAGCATCTCAGCGAGATCGCCACGCGCGACGTCAATCGACAGGCCGCCTGAGGCGGATGATGCACAAAGCCGCCTGAGGCGGATGATGCATCAATAGGAAGCCGGAATCGCGGCGGGGGCGGGTTGTTCCGTCTCCGCCGCAAACATGCGGTCCGGGTCCCAGTTGCGCAGAAGCCAGGGGATCCGCGAGCCTGCCATCGGCTTGGCGAAGTAGAAGCCCTGCGCCCGGTCGCAGCCCATCAGGCGCAGGCGCTGGACCTGATCGGCGCCCTCAACCCCCTCTGCGGTGACGATCATGCCGAGGCTGCGGCCGAGCCCGATCACTGCCGCGACGATGGCCGCGTCATCGGCATCCGTCACCAGATCGCGCACGAAGCTGCGATCGATCTTGATGTGATGCACGGGGAATTGCTTCAAATGGGTCAGTGAGGCGAAGCCGGTCCCGAAATCATCGAGGGCGATGGTGATGCCGGCATCGTCGAACCCGCGCAGCGTCTCGGCGACGAGCTCGGCGCTGCGCCCGAGCAACACGGTCTCGGTAACCTCGATCTCGAGCCGGTTCGGCGCGATGGCGTGATCGCGGAACATGGCGGTCAGGCGTGCGGCGAGCTGCGGCTCGGTGAATTCGGCGCTGGAGAGATTGATCGCGACCCGCCCGAAGCCGAGCGCTTCTTCCTGCCAGGCGGCCATGTCGGCGGCAATGTGCTTGCGGACGGCCTTGCCGATGGCGATGGCGCTTTCGGGATCATCGAAAACCGCCCCGAAATAGCCTGGCGTGAGAACACCGCGATCGGGATGAATCCAGCGTGCCAGCGCCTCGAAGCCGACGATCCTGCCTGAACGGAAACAGATCTTGGGCTGATAGAAGGGGACGAACTGCTCCGCAGCGATCGCATCGCCGACTTCACGGGTGATCCGGATGCGCTCTTCCATGCGCGTGCGAATCGCGGGGCTGTACAGACTGAAACGACCGCGCCCTTCGGCCTTGGCCTGATAAAGTGCCATATCGGCATCCTTCATCAGCTCCGCGGCTTCCTGGTGATGGTCGGGGAAGAGCGCGAGGCCTGCGCTCGCGCGGGTGGAGAGAATCCGCGAGGCGCATTGGAACGGTGCGCGCATGTCGTGAACGAGCTTGCGGGTAAAGGCCTCCAGGGCATCCCCGTCTTCGACCGCGCTGAGGATCACGGCGAATTCGTCTCCGCCGATGCGCGCGATCTCGGCCTTGTCGCCGGCGATCGCCTGCAGGCGCCGGGCGGCTTCGCAGAGCAATTCGTCGCCGGCATCATGTCCGAGCGTATCGTTGACATCCTTGAATTCGTCGAGATCGACCAGGATCAGCGCCACGCGCGTTCCCTCGCGTCGCGCCCGGGAGAGGATATTCTCGAAACGGGCGTGGAACAGGGTACGGTTGGGCAGGCCGGTCAGGGCATCATGGTTGGCGGTCTGCCAGATCTCTTCCTCGGCCAGCTTGCGGTCGGTAATGTCGAAGGTGATGCCGATGGCACGGTTCGGGCTGATCTTCACCGCCCGGATTCCGAGCCAGATCCGGCGATTGTCCGATGTGGTGTAGCGCACCTCGATGGTCTCCGACTGACCGGCCTCGAAACCTTCGAGCAGGCCCACGACCTTGGCCCGATCATCGGGATGAACGCGGCGCCGGAAATCATCCGTATCGCTCGATCCGACACCGAGCAGGTCCTGCGCGTTCTCGGAGCGGGTGACGAAATTGTCGTCGAGATCACGTTCCCAGGCGACCATCCGCCCGGCCTGCAGGGCGAGACGCAGGCGGGTCTCGCTCGCCCGGAGCGCAGCCTCGGCGCGCTGGCGCTCACTGATGTCCTGGATCGCGCCGACCAGCCGGACGGCATCGCCGTTCTCGTCGCGCAGTGCGAAGAACCGGTCGAAGACGGTGGCGATGCTACCATCGGCCCGGATCACGCGGTATTCGCATTCCCAGCGCGGCGCATTGCCGGCGATGAAACAGGCAAACTGCTCTGCGATGCGATCCCGGTCGCAGGGATGGATCTTCTCGCGCCACCAGTTCAGCGAAGAGCGCCCCTCCGGCGGTGCGTAGCCGAACAGGGTTTCGATCGCCTCACCCCAGATGATCTCGCCGGTCGCGAGATCGAGATCCCAGATCGCATCGGTCGTGGCGCCGGCTGCGAGCCGATAACGCTCCTCGCTCGCGGCCAGTGCCTTGCGCGACATCACCCGCTCGTGGATATCCGTGACCGCGCCGATCCATTCGCGGATCGTGCCGTCTTCATTATGCACGGGATTGGCCCGCACATGCGTCCAGCGGTAATCGCCGGCCTTCGTCAGCTTGCGCTCGACCACATCGAGCGGCGTCCCGCTGGCCAGCGCGGCATCCCAGGCAGCACAGGAGGTCTCGAGATCGTCAGGATGGATGATGGTCTTCCAGCCCTGCGGATCGAAAGCGTATTCGGCGATGCTGCTGGAATAGGCGACCTGTGGAAATTCCCCGTTCGGCCCGGCGGCCCAGACCATGGCGGTGCTCGCCTCGATGAGCGCGCGATAGCGTTCCTCGCTCTCGCGCAGGCGCTGATCGGTGATTCGCCGGTCGTGGATATCGGTGACCGTACCGACCCATTCGCGC